>NZ_KV791381.1:0-1170 GCF_001807895.1 Stenotrophomonas sp. HMSC10F07 | reverse complement strand
TTACTCGATGATCTTCGAGACCACGCCGGCGCCGACGGTACGGCCGCCTTCGCGGATGGCGAAGCGCAGACCTTCGTCCATGGCCACCGGGTTGATCAGGGTGACTTCCATCTTGACGTTGTCACCCGGCATCACCATTTCGACGCCTTCCGGCAGCTTGGCGGCGCCGGTGATGTCGGTGGTGCGGAAGTAGAACTGCGGACGGTAGCCGTTGAAGAACGGGGTGTGACGGCCGCCCTCGTCCTTCGACAGGACGTACACTTCGCCTTCGAACTTGGTGTGCGGCTTGATCGTGCCCGGCTTGGCCAGCACCTGGCCACGCTCGACGTCGTCACGCTTGGTGCCGCGCAGCAGCAGGCCAGCGTTGTCGCCTGCCTGACCCTGGTCCAGCAGCTTGCGGAACATTTCAACGCCGGTCACGGTGGTCTTCTGCACCGGACGGATGCCGACGATTTCGATTTCGTCGCCAACCTTGATCACGCCGCGCTCGATACGACCGGTCACCACAGTGCCGCGGCCCGAGATCGAGAACACGTCTTCCACCGGCATCAGGAACGGCTTGTCGATCGCACGCTCCGGCTCCGGAATCCAGCTGTCCAGCGCGTCGACCAGCTTCAGGATGGCCGGCACGCCGATGTCGCTCTGGTCGCCTTCCAGCGCCAGACGGGCCGAACCGGCGATGATCGGGGTGTCGTCGCCCGGGAACTCGTACTTGCTCAGCAGCTCGCGCACTTCCATCTCGACCAGCTCGAGCAGCTCGGCGTCGTCCACCATGTCGGCCTTGTTCAGGAACACGACGATGTACGGCACGCCGACCTGGCGCGACAGCAGGATGTGCTCACGGGTCTGCGGCATCGGGCCGTCAGCGGCCGAGCACACCAGGATCGCGCCGTCCATCTGGGCGGCACCGGTGATCATGTTCTTGACGTAGTCAGCGTGGCCCGGGCAGTCAACGTGGGCGTAGTGACGGGTCGGGGATTCGTATTCGACGTGCGCGGTCGAGATCGTGATGCCACGCGCCTTTTCTTCCGGCGCGGCGTCGATCGAGGAGTAGTCCTTGAACTCGCCACCGAAGCGCTCGGCACCGATCTTGGTCAGTGCGGCGGTCAGCGTGGTCTTGCCGTGGTCGACGTGACCGATGGTGCCGACGTTGACGTGCGGCTTGGTGCG
>NZ_KV791380.1:0-16897 GCF_001807895.1 Stenotrophomonas sp. HMSC10F07 | reverse complement strand
CACATACGACTTAATCCCCTCCGTCCCCTTTTTGCTTCAGACGCCGGCGGCGCGCTTCCAGAACGCCTGCACCAGCGGCGGCCATCGGCCGACGCAGCCCAGCGCACGGCCCCGGGCCAGGGTCAGGTGCATTTCGTCGTTGGAGAACAGGCGGTTGATCGCATCGAAGCTGTAGGCGGCGATGTGGTTGTCGCTCCGCCGTTCGCGTGCCCAGCGCTGCAGGCGCTGCGGCGACAGCCGCGGTTGGCCGCGGCGCTCTGCCGAGGGTGCCAGCCACTGCTGCAGGGCGGCGACATCACGCAGCCCCAGGTTCACGCCCTGCCCGGCCAGCGGATGCACCACATGCGCCGCGTCACCCAACGCCAGTACACGACCGGCCACGTAGTGACGGGCCAGCTGGCGGCGCAGCGGGAATGCCGCTCGCGGGGAGGCCAACCGCAGCTCACCCAGGCGTGCCGCGAAGGCGCGGGTCAGTTCGCGGTTGAAGCTGTCCTCGTCCAGTGCCAGAACACGCGCCGCCTCGTCCTCGGGCAGGGTCCAGACGATCGAGCTGCGGCGCTCGGCCACCGGCAGCAACGCCAGCGGCCCGCTTGGCAGGAAGCGCTGCCAGGCCGTGGCCTGGTTGGGAAGATCGCTGTCCACGTAGGCCACCACGCCACGCTGGTGGTAGTCATGGCGTTCCACCTCGATCCCGGCCAGCTGGCGGAGGGTCGATTCGGCGCCGTCGGCGGCCACCGCCAACGCCGCTTCCAGGCGACGCCCGTCATCCAGGCGCAGGCGCACGCCGTCCTCGTCCTGCTCCAGCGCGTCCACCCGCGCCGGGCAGTGCAGCTGCACACCCGCCGCCGGCAGCGCCGACCACAGGCGGTCCTGCAGCAGCCCGTTCTCGACGATGTAGCCCAGTTCGCGACGGCCGAAGCGATCGGCGTCGAACAGCAGATCCTCGCCACCGGCCGCGTCCCACACCTGCATGCGCCGGTAGGGCCATGCACGGGCCTGCGCGATCGCCGGCCACACACCAAGACGATTCAGCAGCTGTACGTTGTCGGCAGCGAAGGCGAACACGCGCAGGTCCGGCTGTGCGGCCTGCCACGGCGCCGGTTCGCGACCTTCCACCAGCGCCACCGACAGGCCAGCATCAGCCAGCGCCAGCGCACACGCGGCACCGACCACGCCACCGCCGATGATGGCCACATCAAGACGCGCGCGCCGGCTCATGCCGCTTCTCCACGGCACAGCCGCGGCACCTCGCCGCGGAAGCCCATCGCACCACCGACCAGCATCGATTGCACCGAGGCGCGCTGCGCGGCCACCAGGCCGAGGCTGCGCAGCGGCCGCATCAACGGCGCCGGATTGCTGGTCAGGCGCGCCAGCCCGCCGGAGAACGCCACCGTCTGCCGGCGGTCCTCTTCGCGGCGCGCGACATAGGCCTGCAGCAGTGCATCGCTGCCGGCATCCTCATGCGCATCCTCCAGCAGTTCAGCCAGGGTCAGCGCATCGCGCAGGCCCAGGTTGAAGCCCTGCGCCCCCAGCGGATGGATGGTCTGCGCGGCATTGCCGAGCAGCACCGCGCGCTCTCCGGCCAACGCGCGCGCCAGCACCTGGATGAGCGGATAAGCACTGCGCGGGCCGGATTCGAGCAGCCGGCCGGCGCGCCAGCCGATTGCGTTCTGCAGGCGTTGCAGCCAAGCCGCATCGTCCAGCGCCATCACCGCATCGGCCTGGTCGCGCGCAACACCGTGCACGGTGCCGAAGTGGCGATCACCACGCGGCAGCAGGGCGGTCGGGCCGGTATCGGTGAAGCGCTCCCAGGCGGTGCCGTCCGGCGCGCGCTGGCTGCGCACGCGGGCCACGAACAGGGTCTGCTGGAAATCATGGCGGTCGACCTCGATGCCGAGCGCGCCGCGCACGCCACTGGTCGTGCCATCGGCCCCCACCACCAGCCGCGCCTGCAGCACGCGCTCGCCGGTCTCGTCGGCCACCCGCACCTGGCGGTAGCCATCGACCACCTCGCCCAGGCCCAGGAAGCGCATGGGCCGGTAGCGCCGCAGCCGCGGCAGCTCCTGCAGGCGCGCTTCCAGCGCCTGGCCGAAGTCCCGCGCCACCACCACCTGGCCGAACCATGGCCGGTCGTAGTCGGAAGCCTCCAGCTGCACGCGGCCGAAATCGCCGGCGCGGCTGACGTGGATGCGGCGGATCGGGCCCGGCGCCATCGCCAGCTTCTGCATGACCCCCAGCGCGGTCAGCGCATTGACCGTGGCAGCGGCAAAACTGAGGTTGCGCTGGTCGAACACCGCCGGCAGCTCGCCGGCCGGGCTGGCCTCGAGCAGGCCCACATCGCGGCCCAGGCGGTCCAGGGCGATGGCCAGGCTGGCACCGACCAGGCCACCACCGACGATCAGCACGTCATGTCGTTCACTCATGATGTTCATGATACGCGCTCGCCCTGCCCGAACGCCCAACACCACCCGACCTGCGCCAACCGGCGCGGCGGGCTAGAATGAAACCTGAATCCGCTCCGGGCCCGCTGCCATGTCCGCCACCGCCAACCGCGCCTTCGTCCTGTCCGTCCTCGTGCTGTTGCTGGCGGCGACCCGGGTCAACCACTTCGCGGCGATCCCCGATGCCTCCTGGGCGGTGTTCTTCATCGGTGGCTTCTACCTGGCCACGTGGACACGCTGGGCGTTTCCGCTGTTGATGGTGTTCGCCGTGCTGGTGGACTGGATCGTGATCCGCAGCAGCGGCCTGGATTTCTGGCAGCACTACTGCGTGTCGCCGGGTTACTGGCTGCTGCTGCCGGCGTATTTCTCGCTGTGGGCCGGCGGCATGCTGCTGGGCCGCAACTACCAGGGCGCACGCTGGCCGGTGCTGGCCAAGGGTGCACTGCTGCTGGTGGCCTCGGTGGCGGTCTGCCACCTGCTGGCGCAGGGCGGTTTCTACTGGACCACCCGCAACGTGGCCGAGCCGACGCTGGCCGGTTGGGCGCAGAACTACGCACAATGGTTCGGCCCCTACCTGCGCACCACCGCGATCTACGTGGCGCTGGCGGCGGCATTGCAGCTGGCGGTGGAGCAGGTACTGAAGCTTCAGCAGGCCCGCCGCGACATCCGGCACTGAGCCGCGCCATGGGTCATCGCCTCTCGCGCATCTATACCCGCACCGGCGACGACGGCAGTACCGGCCTCGGCGACGGCCAGCGCGTGGCCAAGGACGACGCCCGGGTGGCGTCCTACGGCACCGTCGATGAAGCCAACGCTGCGCTCGGCCTGCTGCTTGCCACCGCGCTGCCCGAGGATGTCCGCGCGCTGGTGGTGCATCTGCAGCACCAGCTGTTCGACCTGGGTGCCGAGCTGTGCATCCCGGGCCACGCCGCCATCCACGCCGCCGATGTCTCGGCACTGGAACAGCAGCTGGACCACTACAACGCCAACCTGCCGATGTTGAAGGAGTTCATCCTGCCGGCTGGTGGCGAGGCCGCCGCACGCTGCCACCTGGCCCGCACCATCGTCCGCCGCGCCGAGCGCGAGACCGTCACCCTGGCCCGCCTTGAGCCCGTGCGCAGCGAGGCGCTGCAGTACCTCAACCGGCTGTCGGACCTGTTGTTCGTGCTGGCGCGCGTACTGGCCCGCGCCGACGGCCATGGCGAAGCGCTGTGGCAGCCACAGCAGCGCCAGCGCTGAGTCGGCACGATGCTGGTCTTCACCCATCCGTCCTGCCTGCTGCATGACCCCGGCCCCGGCCATCCGGAGTGCCCGCAACGCCTGCAGCAAGTACTCGATGCCCTGCACGCCGCGTTCCCCGGCCAGCTGGACTGGCGCGAGGCGCCGCCGGCCAAGTTCGGCGAACTGACCCGGGTCCACGACAGTGCCCTGCTCGACTTCGTGCTGCAGCCGCAGACCGCGCCGCTGCGCCAGCTGGACATGGACACCTGGACCTCGCCGGGCTCGGCCAGTGCCGCCGTGCACGCCGCCGGCGCCGGGGTGGCCGCGGTCGATGCAGTGATGCTGGGCGAGGATCCGCTGGCGTTCTGCGCGGTGCGGCCCCCGGGCCACCACGCCACCAGCAGCACCGCGATGGGCTTCTGCCTGCTCAACAACATTGCCATTGCCGCGGCCCATGCCCGCGACCGCCATGGGCTGGAGCGGATCGCGGTGGTCGATTTCGATGTCCACCATGGCAACGGCACCCAGGACATCTTCCAGCACGACGCCCGGGTCTCGTACTACAGCACCCACCAGGCCGGCCTGTTCCCCAATTCCGGCCTGCGCCGCGACCGCGGTGCCGGCAACCTGATGAACATCCTGCTGCCCCCCGGCAGTGGCGGTTTCCGCTTCCGCAACGTGTGGGCCGACGAAATGCTGCCGGCCATCGACGACTTCCGTCCGCAGCTGCTGCTGATCTCGGCCGGCTTCGACGCCCACCTGCGTGACCCGCAGGCCGACCTGATGCTGGAAACCGACGATTTCGCCTGGATCACCCGGGAACTTCATGCGCTGGCGCGCCGTCATGCGGCCGGCCGGGTGGTCTCGATGCTGGAAGGCGGCTATGACCTGCAGGCCCTTGCCGAGTGCAGCGTGGCCCATGTCCGGGCCCTGCTGCTGCCCCCTCCCGGCAGCGTCTCCGGATGAACCCGAACCGGCAGGCTGCGGCGTCCTTCATTGCCCCTATGCAAGGGATGGGGCAAGCTACCGTCCGTTTTCGCCCGAATCCGAACCGCGTGCGCCGAGCCCTCCGCCTGCTTCCCCTGCCTCTGAGCATCGCCATCTGCCTGCCGGCAATGGCCGATGAAAAGCCGCTCAACTGGGGCCTGTGCCCGGCTACCGACGTGATTCCCGCGTTCACCGATGCGCCCACCCCGGTCCCGGGGCAGGACAAGGCCGCCGCCAGCGCTGCGCGCGAGCAGCAGCCGACCGCCATCGAGGGTGACCAGCTGCTGGGCACGACCACCGTGCCGCAGTACGAAGGCAACGTGGCCCTGCGCCGCGGCGACCAGTTCGTCGGCACCGACAAGCTCAGCTTCGATACCGAGAGCGGCAACTACATCGCCGACGGCAATGTCCGCTACCAGGACTCCTCGATCCGCATGGTCGCCAAGCGCGCCGAGGGCAACCAGGAAAGCGACACCCACAAGATCACCGACATCAAGTACCAGCTGGTGTCGCGCCGCGGCAACGGCGATGCCGAGTCGGTCGACCTGCAGGGCGCGGTCGGCCAGATGCACCGCTCCACCTACACCACCTGCGACCCGTCACAGCCGGTGTGGAAGCTGTCGGCGCCGCAGATCGAAGTGGACAACGACGAGGGCTTCGGCACCGCCCGCAACGCCGTGCTGCGGATCGGCAAGGTGCCGGTGTTGTGGGCGCCGTACTTCAAGTTCCCGATCGATGACCGCCGCAAGACCGGCCTGCTGTTCCCGCAGCTGGGCATGTCCGGGCGCAACGGATTCGACTACGCACAGCCGATCTACTTCAACCTGGCGCCGAACTACGACGACACGTTGACCCCGCGCTACATGAGCCGGCGCGGCCTGATGCTCGACAACGAGTTCCGCTATCTCTACAACGGCGGCCGCGGCGAACTGCTGACCGCGTTCATGCCCAACGACAAGCTGCGCGACCGCGACCGCGGCCGGGTGATGTTCAGCGGTTACCACAACGTGGACAGCCACTGGCAGGCCCGCGCCAACCTGGCCTGGGTCAGCGACGAGCGCTATGTCGAGGACTTCGCCAACCGCCTGGTCGGGGTGACTGCCTCGAACCTGCAGAGCACCGTGGGCCTGTACGGCACCGGCAGGAACTGGACGGCCGGCATCATGGCCGACCGCTGGCAGCTGACCGACTACACGCTCAATGAAAGCGCGCTGCCGTACAACCGCCAGCCGCGCCTGTACTTCAACTGGGACAAGCCGGTCCTGCCGTGGCTGGAAACCGGCATCTATGCCGAAGCCGTGCGCTTCACCCACGACGACATCAACTTCAAGTACGGCGCCGATGCGGGACCCGACCTGCAGTACACGCGCAACGGCCAGACCCAACGCATGTACGGCGGCTCGCGCCTGGACGTGAAGCCGTACGTGTCGTTCCCGATCAGTGGCGCGGCCTGGTACGTCACCCCGACCCTGGCCTACCGCTACACCGGCTACGACCTGGACCAGGGCCTGGCTGACAGCGTCCGCCGCAACGTGCTGGCCTCGCAGGGCATCGACCCGAACACCGCCACGCCGGAGCAGCTGCGCGGCAACAAATCGCCCAGCCGCAGCCTGCCGATCGGCAGCATCGACGCCGGCCTGTTCTTCGATCGCGAGACCACGATCGGCGGCAAGTCATTCCTGCACACGCTGGAACCGCGCCTGTTCTACCTGCGCACGCCGTACCGCAACCAGGACGACCTTCCGATCTTCGACACCCGTGACTTCACGTTCAGCTGGGGCCAGCTGTTCCGCGACTCGCGCTACACCGGCGCCGACCGCCAGAACGATGCCAACCAGCTGACCCTGGCATTGGGCACCCGCTTCATCGACCAGACCACCGGCAAGGAACGCTTCTCGGCGGCCATCGGCCAGATCCAGTATTTCGACGAGTCGCGGGTGACCGTCACCCCGGGCGGCGCGCCGGTGGAAAAGGGCAAGTCGGCGTGGATCGCCGACGGCAACTACATGATCAACGACCGCTGGACCCTGGGTGCCACCTACCAGTGGGACCCGAAGTACAAGCGTGAGGATCTGGCCAGCGTCCGTGCCCGCTACCTGATGCCCAACGATGGCGTGATCAACCTGAGCTACCGCTACCGCATCAACTCGGGCGCCCCGGCCAACGCCAACAAGCACGACCGTACCCTGCTGGAACAGGCCGACCTGTCGTTCCTGTACCCGCTGAATGCGCGCTGGAGCCTGGTCGGTCGCTACTACTACTCGCTGCAGGACAAGGAGCCGCTGGAAATCATCGGCGGTGTCCAGTGGGACAGCTGCTGCCTGGCCGTGCGTGTGGTCGGCCGCCGCTATGTCCGCAACCGCGAAGGCGAGATGAACAACTCCATCCAGGTGGAGTTCGTGCTCAAGGGCCTGAGCTCCCTGGGGCAGGACACGGACCGTACCCTGCGCCGTGCTATCCTCGGCTACAACCGCGACGACCTCTATCTCGTGCCGCCGAGCAACACCGGGGCGACCCGGGATGACTACGATCCGAACCTGATCCCATGACCAAGCGCTTCCCCGTTCTTCTCGCCTCGCTGCTGGCGGTGTCCAGCGTGTCCGCCCCCCTGCAGGTGCTTGCCCAGGAGGCGCAGCCGCTTGACCGCATCGCTGCCGTCGTCGATGAGGACGTGATCCTGCAGAGCGAGCTCCAGCGTGCGATCGCCAACATCAAGGCGCAGTATGCCGGCCGGGAAAACCAGCTGCCGCCGGAAGACGTGCTCAGCCGCCAGGTGCTCGAACGCCTGGTGCTGGTCAAGCTGCAGGTGGCCCGCGCCCAGGGCAGCGGCATCCGTGTCAGCGACCAGGAGCTGAACCAGGCGATGAACGCCATCGCCCAGCAGAACGGTTCGAACCTGGATGCCCTTCGCCAGCGCCTGGCCCATGACGGTATCGATTTCAACGATTTCCGCGCGTCGGTGCGTGACGAGATCACCGTGCAGCGCCTGCGCCAGAGCTTCGCGCAGAGCCGCATCAGCGTCAGCGAGGGTGAAGTCGACGCCGCGCTGAAGCAGCAAGCGACGGTAGGCAACCAGTATCACCTGGCGCACATCCTGATCGCCCTGCCCGACGGTGCCAACGCCGACCAGATCGCCACCGGCCAGAAGAAGGCCGATGGCGTGAAGGCCCTGCTGGACAAGGGCGAGCTGGACTTCAATGCCGCGGCCGTGCGCTATTCGGACAGCCCGAACGCGCTGGAAGGCGGCGATCTGGGCTGGCGCAGCCTGGATGAAATCCCGCAGGCCTTTGCCCAGTTGATGGAAAAGATGAAGCCGGGCGAGGTGGTCGGCCCGATCCGCGGCCCGAGCGGCTTCCAGCTGCTGAAGCTGGTGGAAGTGCGTGACAGCAGTTCCGCCGCCGGTGAGCAGACGGTCACCGAGTTCCACGGCCGCCACATCCTGGTCCGCGTGGACGACCACCAGACCGATGCCGCTGCCAAGGCCAAGATCGATACCCTGCGCGCCCGCATTGCCGGCGGCGCCGACTTCCAGACCGTTGCCAGGGAGTCCTCCGAGGACAACAACAGCAAGGGCCAGGGCGGTGATCTCGGCTGGTTCCCGGCTGACGCGTTCGGTCCGGCCTTCGGCCAGCAGGTGAGTGGCCTGCAGGATGGTGGCGTCAGCCAGCCGTTCCGCACCGACGCCGGTTGGCACATCGTGCAGCGCGTGGCGACCCGCCAGACCGACGTGACCACCGACAACCAGCGCGCCCAGGTCCGCGAGACCATCGGCCGCCGCAAGCTGGAAGACGAGTACAACCGCTTCCTGCAGGAACTGCGTGGCGAAGCCTACGTCAGCTTCCGCAGCGGCGACCGCGCGGAAAACACCGCCACGCCGCCGCAGTCCTGACCGATGCGCCCCGAGCTCGCTCTGGTACCGGGCGAGCCCGCCGGGATCGGCCCGGAGCTGTGTGTCCGCCTCGTCCAGCAGCCGCGTGAAGATTGCCGGCTGCTGGCCTTCGCCGACCCGGACACCCTGCGCGCGGCTGCGGCCGCCCTGAACCTGCCCCTGCAACTGCTGCCCGAGCACGCCGAAGCACGCGTCCCCGGCGATCTGCGCCTGCGCGCCGTCCGCAACGCGGTGCCCAGCCACTTCGGCCAGGCCGATCCGGCCAATGCCAGCGCGGTCATCGGCGCCCTGCTCGGCGCCGGCCAGGCCTGCCTGTCCGGTGAGCTGCACGGTGTGGTGACCGGCCCGGTGCACAAGGCGGTCATCAACGAGGGCGGCATCGCCTACAGCGGCACCACTGAACTGCTGGCCGCCCAGGCCGGAGTGAAGGTGGTGATGATGCTGGCCAATCACATTGTCCGCGTGGCCCTGGCCACCACCCACCTGCCGCTGCGCGAGGTGGCCGATGCGATCACCGCGCCCAGCCTGGAACACACCCTGCGCACGGTGCATGCCGCGCTGCGCCGCGAGTTCGGCCTGCCTGCGCCGCGCATCGCGGTGCTCGGGCTGAACCCGCATGCCGGCGAAGACGGTCATCTGGGACGCGAGGAACTGGACCTGGTCATCCCCCTGCTGCAGCGCCTGCGCGCGGAGGGCATGGACCTGGTCGGGCCGCTGCCGGCCGACACCGCCTTCCTGCCGGCCAAGCTGGCCGGTTTCGACACCGTGCTGGCGATGTACCATGACCAGGGCCTGCCGGTGCTGAAGTATTCCGGCTTCGAACAGGCGGTGAACCTGACCCTCGGCCTGCCCTACCCGCGCGTGGCGGTCGACCATGGCACCGCGCTGGACCTGGCCGGCCGCGGCATCGCCGATCCTTCCAGCCTGCAGGCGGCAACGACGCTGTGTGCGCAGCTGGCGCGGCAACGTACACTGAGCGCATGAATTCCCCGCATTCCCCCTCCGGCCCGGTGTTCACCGCACCGGCCAAGAAGCAGCTTGGCCAGCATTTCCTGGCCGATCGCCACTACATCGACAAGATCGTGATGGCGGTCAACCCGAAAGATGGCGACCGCCTAGTTGAAATTGGTCCAGGCCAGGGCGCCATCACCCTGCCGCTGCTGCGCGTGCACCCGAAGCTGACGGTGATCGAGTTCGACCGCGACCTGATCGCGCCGCTGACCGCCGCCGCCGAGCCGCTGGGCGAGCTGACCATTGTCCATCGCGACGTGCTGCGCGTGGACTTCACCGAACTGGCCAATGGCCAGCCGATCCGCCTGGTCGGCAACCTGCCCTACAACATCTCCTCGCCGATCCTGTTCCATGCGCTGGAGCATGCCGCAGTGATCCGCGACATGCACTTCATGCTGCAGAAGGAGGTGGTCGACCGCATGGCCGCCGGCCCCGGCAGCAAGGTGTATGGCCGCCTCAGCGTGATGCTGCAGGCCTACTGCCAGGTGACCTCCCTGTTCGTGGTGCCGCCGGGCGCGTTCCGGCCGCCGCCGAAGGTCGATTCGGCCGTGGTGCGGCTGGTGCCGCGTGACCCGGCCTCGATCAGCATCAACGACCACACGCGCTTCGCCGAGGTGGTCAAGGCCGCCTTCGGGCAGCGCCGCAAGACCCTGCGCAATGCCCTGAACAACGTGGTGTCCGCCGAGCAGTTCATCGCTGCCGGCGTGCGTCCCGATGCCCGCGCCGAACAGCTGGACGTGGCCGAATTCATCGCTTTGGCCAATGCCTCCTGATTACACTGCCGGTATGGAAGACGCTGACGTATATGCCATCTCCGTCGAAGTCGCGCCGCGCTTCCTCGACGATCAATCCGCGCCGGAAGACGGTCGCTTTGCGTTCGCCTACACGATCCGCATCCACAACCAGGGGCGGGTCGCCGCACGCCTGGTCGCACGCCACTGGCGCATCACCGATGCCAATGGCCGTGTCGAGCATGTCGATGGCGACGGGGTGATCGGCGAGCAGCCGCGGCTGCGCCCCGGTGAAGACTTCCGTTACACGTCCGGTGTCATGCTGGGGACCGATCACGGGACCATGCAGGGGCACTACGGACATGGTCGCCGACGATGGCACCGAATTTGCCGCGCCGGTCGCACCGTTCGTGCTGGCCGTCCCGCGTACCCTGCACTGACACGGAGGCCGAACGATGAGTGTGTGGGCGATCGGCGACCTGCAGGGCTGCTACGACGTTACCCAGCGGTTGCTGGAGAAGATCCGCTTCGACCCGGCCCAGGACACCCTGTGGTTCTGCGGCGACCTGGTCAACCGTGGCGGCCAGTCGCTGGAAACGCTGCGGCTGGTGCATTCGCTGCGCGAGCACAGCGTGGTGGTGCTGGGCAACCATGATCTTTCGCTGCTGGCCGTCGGTGCACGCACCGAAGAGGAGCAGCGCAAGGTCAACCCGGACCTGCTGCGCATCGTGCAGGCCGAGGACCGCGACGAACTGCTGGACTGGCTGCGCCTGCAGAAGCTGGTGCATGTGGATCGCGAGCTGGGCTGGATGATGGTGCACGCCGGCCTGGCGCCGAAGTGGACCACGCAGATGGCAGAGAAGCACGCCGCCGAAGTCGAGGTGCAGCTGCACGGCGCCGGCTACCGCAAGCTGTTCCGCAACATGTACGGCGACAAGCCAAGCTGGGCGCCGAACCTGTCCGGCTACGACCGTTCGCGTGCGATCATCAACGTGCTCACCCGCATGCGCTACTGCACCCCGCGCGGGCGCATCGGCATCGAGGACAAGGGCACCCCTGGCACGCAGGAACAGGGACTCTACCCCTGGTTCGAAGTACCGGGACGGGTCGAGCGCGACCTCAAGATCGTCTGCGGCCACTGGTCGGCGCTGGGCCTGACCATCACCCAGGGCGTGCACGCCATCGACACCGGCGCAGTCTGGGGCGGCAAGCTGACCGCGATCCAGCTCGATACCGACGAGCTGCGCGTGGTGCAGGTGCCGGGCCGTGATGTACCGGCACCCGTACCCCACGCCCGCCCGCCGGCGCGACCGGCGCACGAGCGCCCCGCCGCTGCGGTGCAGGGCAAGGAACAGGGCGGCGGCAACGCCGCTGCTGCCAACCCGGGCAACCGTGGTCCGCGCCGTCGTCGCCGTCGAGGTGGTGGCGGTGGAGGCTCCGGTGGACCCCACAACAACGGCGCCGCGCCGCAGGCATGACGCGGCGCGGCTGGGCACCATGGAGGGTGCTGCTGCTGACGCTGGCCCTGGCCAGCGGCTGCCAGCCTGCTTCGCCCCCGGCTCCCACCGGCGGCGGAAACGCCGCACCCACACCATCGCAGCCGCAGGCCCCTTCACCGCCACTGGTGGCCGCAGCGCGCGCACAGATCGGCGTCACCACCCGTTACGATCCCGCCTACCAGGTCCTGTCCTATCCCGGCGGCGACGTCCCGCTTGATCGCGGCGTGTGCACCGACGTGGTGGTGCGCGCCCTGCGCAGCCAGGGCCTGGACCTGCAGGCACGCGTGCATGAAGACATGCGCGGCAACTTCAGCGCGTATCCCGCGATCTGGGGCCTGTCACGGCCGGACCGCAACATTGATCATCGACGTGTGCCGAACCTGATGCGCTGGTTCGAACGGCAGGGCTGGCAGCAGCCGATCACCGCCCTCGCCACCGACTATGCGGCCGGTGACATCGTGGCCTGGAAGCTCAACGGCAACGGTCTGCTGCATGTCGGCATCGTCTCCGACCGGAGGCTGGCCAATGGCACACCGCTGGTGCTGCACAACATCGCGCGCGGCACGCGTGAAGAGAACCTGCTGTTCCAGCACGCGATCATCGGGCATTACCGGATGCCGTAGGCACCTGCAGAGCCGGGCCATGCTCGGCTACGGGAGGTATCAGGCAACAGCAGCCGAGCATGGCTCGGCTCTACAGAAAACCATCCTCAGCGGCGCACGTAATGCACGAAGCGGAACGCATAGGCGTGGCGGTCATCGGCCGGATGCGGCTCGCTGCTCACTTCCCGCCAGTCCTGCACGGCCACCTCGGGGAAATGGGTGTCGGCGGGGACTTCGGCATCGACCCAGGTCAGGTACAGGTCGCTGGCCTGGTCCAGCAGCTGGTGGAAGATCTCGCCGCCGCCGATGATGCACAGCTCGCTGGCGCCCTCGCCTTCGGCAATCGCCTTCGCCTCGTCCAGCGACGCCACCGCGCGCATGCCCGCGAACGGCACCTGGCCGCTGCGGGTCAGCACCAGGTTGGTGCGCCCCGGCAGTACGCGGCCGATCGACTCGGCCGTCTTGCGCCCCATCAGGATCGGCTTGCCCAGGGTGAGCGCCTTGAAGTGCTTGAAATCATCCGGCAGGTGCCAGGGCATGGCATTGCCCTGGCCGATGCCACGGTTGCGGTCCAGCGCCACGATCATCGAGAGCTTCATGGCACTCACACCGCCACCGGCGCCTTGATCGCCGGGTGAGGGTCATAGCCGTCGATGCGGATGTCGTCGAACCGGAAGCCGAACAGGTCGCTCACCTCCGGGTTCAACCACAGCTTCGGCAGCGCGCGCGGTTCACGCGAAAGCTGCTCGCGGGCCTGCTCGAAGTGGTTCGAATACAGGTGCGCGTCGCCCAGCGTATGCACGAAGTCGCCCACGCCCAGGCCCGTGGCCTGCGCCACCATGTGGGTCAGCAGCGCATAGCTGGCGATGTTGAACGGCACGCCGAGGAAGATGTCGCCGCTGCGCTGGTACAGCTGGCAGCTGAGCTTGCCGTCCACCACGTAGAACTGGAACAGGTTGTGGCACGGCATCAGCGCCATCTGCGAAAGCTCGCCCACGTTCCAAGCGCTGACCACCAGCCGGCGCGAATCGGGGTTGCGCTTGATCTCGTCCACCAGCCACTGCATCTGGTCGATCTCGCGGCCATCGGCGGTGGCCCAGCTGCGCCACTGCTTGCCGTAGACCGGGCCGAGATCGCCGTTCTCGTCGGCCCACTCGTCCCAGATGCGTACCTGGTTGTCCTTCAGGTAGCCGATGTTGGTATCGCCCTTCAGGAACCACAGCAGCTCGTGGATGATCGAGCGCAGGTGCAGCTTCTTGGTGGTGACCAGCGGGAAACCTTCATTGAGGTCGAAGCGCATCTGCCAGCCGAACACGCTGCGGGTGCCGGTGCCGGTGCGGTCGCTCTTCTCCGCGCCATGTTCCAGCACATGCGCGAGCAGATCCAGGTAGGCCTTCATGCCTTGCCCTCCGCAGCCATCACCGGTTGCGGCTGCAGCACCGGCGCGCGGCGCGACATCGCCAGCAGCACCAGGCCGAAGACGATGAGCGGCAGGCTGAGGATCTGGCCACGGGTCAGCCAGTCGAAGGCCACATAGACGCCGTTGTCGGGCATGCGTACGAATTCGACGGCGAAGCGGAACAGGCCGTACATCAGCGCGAACAGGCCGCCGACCAGGTAACGGTGGCGCGGCTTGGCCGACACCGTCCACAGCACCACGAACATCACCAGGCCTTCCAGGAACGCTTCATACAGCTGCGAGGGATGGCGGGCGAACTGGTTCAGCGCGCCGGTGGCGAACTGCGCCTGCAGGGTCGCATGGTCCAACTGGTTCAGCGGCGCCGGCAGGCCCGACGGAAACACCACGCCCCACGTGCCGTCGGTGTACTTGCCCCACAGCTCGGCGCCGATGAAGTTGCCGATGCGACCAAACCCCAGGCCCAGCGGTACCAGCGGCGCCATGAAATCCATGGTGTCGAAGAAGTGCAGCGCGTGCTTGCGCGACCACCACCAGCAGGCACCCAGCACGCCCAGCAGGCCGCCATGGAAACTCATGCCGCCGTCCCACACCTTGAACAGCAGCAGCGGGTTGTGCAGAAAATCGCCCAGCGCGTAGAACAGCATGTAGCCGATGCGGCCGCCCAGCACCACGCCGAGCATGGCGTAGAACAACAGGTCGGAGAAGCCGTTGGCATCGACGCCCGGCAGGCGCCCGGCGGCGATGCGCGTGCGGCCCAGCAGCCAGGCCGCAGTGAAGCCGAGCAGGTACATGATGCCGTACCAGTGCACCTTGATCGGCCCCAGCGAGAGGGCGATGGGGTCGATGTCGTGGAAGTAGATCATGGAAGGTGCCTTGCGGTTGAACGTCTATTCTCGGGCCAGTGCCGCCCCGGCTCAACCAAGGATCTGCGGCGAGTTCGGCAACGCGTCATCGTTGGACCGCGTCGAGGCCGGAAAGTGCCCTTCGATCAGGCTGGAGACCTCGTCGATGGCATCCTGCAGCGCTTCCACCGGGTTGGAACCACGCAGGCCCTCGCGCAGGTGAGTGCAGACCCGCTGCCACTGCGCCGGGCTGACCCGGCCATGCAGGCCGCGGTCGGCGACGATCTCGATGGCATGGTCGGCCAACAGCAGGTAGATCAGCACGCCGTTGTTGTGGGCGGTGTCCCAGGTGCGCAGGCGTGCGAAGGCATGCTCGGCGGCCTGCCTCGGGGTGACCTTGTGCCACAACGCGGCCAGCGGCAGATCGGCCTCCACCGCGAACATCACCTGACCGCCGTGGCGCTGCTCACCGGAAGCGATGGCCTCGGTGATCGCCTGCAGCGTGGCTGGCGGGAACGCGCGCCGTACCGACGGCGAACATACATGGCGGAACAGACGTTGGATCATCACCAGCCTCCCGAAGCGCCACCGCCACCGGAACGGCCACCGCCGCCGCCCCAGCCGCCTCCGCCGCCCCAGCCGCCTCCGCCGCCGAATCCACCACCACCGCCGAAGCCGCCTCCCCCGCCCCAGCTGCCACCGCCCCAGCCACCACCGCCGGCAAAGCGCCCCGGATGGCCGGACAGCATCGCCACGATCAGGCCAACCACGCCGGCCAGGCCACTGGCCAGCAGGGTGGAGGTGAACAGGAACGCCGCCACGGCTGCGCCAGCGCCGCCGAGCAGGCCACGCAGCGGGCGCGGCACGCGCGCGAACACGCCGCGCAGGATGCTGCCGGCGAACACACCGATGAACAGCGCCAGAAACCAAGCATCGCCGCCGCCACCCGGCTCGCGCCCACGATGGCCACTGACCGGTGCCGGCAGCGTTTCACCATCGATCAGCTTGACCAGCACGGCGGTGGCATCGGTGATGCCCCCGGCGTAGTCGCCGGCGCGGAAACGCGGCACCAAGTATTCCTGGATGACCCGGTTGGCGATGGCATCGGGAATCGCGCCTTCCAGGCCGTAACCCGGCTCGATCCGCACGCGCCGGTCGTCCTTGGCCACCACCAGCAGCACGCCGTCATCGACGCCCTTGCGGCCGATCTGCCACTGGTCGAAGACCCGCGTGGTGTACTGCGCGATGTCCTCCGGCTGGGTGGTGGGTACCACCAGCACCTGCAGCTGGCTGCCCTTGCGCTGCTGCAGGTCCAGCGCCTGCTGCACCAGCGCCTGCTTCTGCGCGGCATCCAGCGTGCCGGTGGTGTCGACCACCGGCGAATCCAGCGCCGGAATCGGCGCCAGCTGCTGGGCCTGCGCCGCCAGCGGCAGCCACAGCAGCAGGGCCAGCAGCGCAGTGGCCAGGCGCATCGGTCAGTGGCCCGGCTGCGGTGCCGGCTGCTGCTGCGGCGCGTTGCCGAAATCCACCGCCGGTGCGTTGGAGATCTGCGCCTCGTTCTCCACAGTGAAGTTCGGCTTGGTCTTGTAGCCGAAGATCTTGGCGGTGATCACCTGCGGGAACGAACGGATGTAGGTGTTGTAGTCCTGCACCTGCTGGATGTAACGACCACGCGCAACCGTGATCCGGTTTTCGGTGCCTTCCAGCTGGGCCTGCAGGTCGCGGAAGTTCTGGTCGGACTTCAGCACCGGATAGTTCTCGGTCACCACCAGCAGCCGCGACAGCGCGCTGCCGAGTTCACCCTGGGCCTGCTGGAACTGCTTGAGCGAGGCTTCGTCATCGGCGTTGACGTTGATCTGGCCGACACGCGAGCGGGCGTTGGTGACTTCGGTCAGCACGCGCTCTTCCTGGCTGGCGAAACCTTTGACGGTCTGCACCAGGTTGGGCACCAGGTCGGCGCGGCGCTTGTACTGGTTGAGCACTTCGGACCAGCTGGCCTTGACCGCCTCATCCTTCTGCTGGATGGCGTTGTAGCCGCAGCCGGACAACAGGGAGGCCAGCAGCATCAGGGGCAGGACACGGGTGAACAGGCGCATGGCGGAGGTTCCGGGTGGGCTTGGCGCCGAGCATGCCATGGTTCGGGTGAAAGACCGGCCATCGGGCGCCGCCCCCTCCGCGGTGTGGTCCAGCCAGCTCGGGGATGGGCCGGGAGGGTGGGTCGGCTGGGGGCCGCTGCAAGTACGTCCATGTAAGC
>NZ_KV791379.1:0-2467 GCF_001807895.1 Stenotrophomonas sp. HMSC10F07 | reverse complement strand
TCTACAGGTAGGAAGCCGGGGGCGCGCAGCGCCCCCGGCTTTTCCCTTATTTCAGGCCATCACTGACTGCCTTGGTCAGCGTGCCCTGCGCATCGTCACCGCTGAACTCCCATACGAACGCGCCGCCCAGGCCCTGGGTCTTCACGTAACCCATCTTGCGGGTGATGTTGGCCGGGGTGTCGAAGCTCCACAGCGTGCTGCCGTTGTAGATCCAGGTGGCACCGGCGGTGTTGTCGGTGTAGCCCGGCCACGCCAGGTTCTTCAGCACCTTCCAGTCCTCGATGCCGGCTTCATACGTGCCCGGGGCAGCACCGCTGGCGGTCTGGTACAGGCCGTTGTTGGCATTGGCCACGCCGGTCCAGCCACGCCCGTAGTAGCCGATGCCCAGGTTGAGCTTGGCGGCGGGCACGCCACGGCTGATGAAGGCCTCGATGGCGTCGTTGCTGTTGTACAGCTTCTGGTCGCCGGTGGACGGATCATTCGGCGAATCGAACAGCGCCGACTGGTGATTGGTCTTCGCATCCCACGCGCCGTGGAAGTCGTAGGTCATCACGTTGATGTAGTCCAGGTACGGGTGGTACGCCGCCGGATCTGTGACGCGGATCTTGTCGATGCCGGCACCCACCGCCACCGTCAGCAACAGGCCCGGACGCACCGCATCGAGCTGGCGGCGGAACTCGGCCATCAGCGCGGTGAAGTTGGCGTTGTCTTCCGGCTTGCCGCATTCGATGCCGCAGGCCACCGGGTATTCCCAGTCGATGTCGATGCCGTCGAACACGCCCAGCGCCGCACCGGCGCCGCCGGCACCGTCGGTCACCGGCAGGTTGCCCTTGATGTAGGCGTCGATGCACGAGGCAACGAAGGCCTGGCGGTTTTCCGGGCGCGCCGCGCTGGAGAAGCCGCGCGACCAGGTCCAGCCACCCAGCGAGATCAGTACCTTCAGGTTCGGGTACTTGGCCTTGAGCTGCTTGAGCTGGTTCCAGTTGCCGCGCAGCGGCTGGTCCCAGGTATCGGCGCTGCCGCTGACACTCTCGGCGGCACTGAAGGCCTTGGTGTAGTCGGCGAAGGCATCGCCACCGGCACCGCTGTTCGGATCCGACGGCTGGGTGATGCCGACTTCGCAGCGGTTGTTGCGCACGTTGCCGAACGCGTAGTTGATGTGGGTCAGGCGCGCCGCCGAACCGCTGCTGTCGATGTTCTTGACCCGGTAGTTGCGGCTGTAGATGCCCCACTGGGTGAAGTAACCGATGACCCGCTTGCCGGTGGTGCCGCCGTCGCCGGCCAGCGTGGTGGCGCTGATCTCGGTGCCCTGCGCCGACGCGTTGCCGGCATTGTCGCGCGCCCGCACGCGGTAACGGTAGGTGGTCGATGCGGTCAGCCCCCCATCCACATAGCTGGCACTGGACGGCGAACCGACCAGGCTTCCGTTACGGTACACGTCATAGCCGGCCAGGCCACTGCCACCGGTGTTGTCGGTGGATGGGCTCCAGCTGAGCGCGATGCTGTTGGCAGTGCGCGTTCCGGCCGCCAGCCCGCCGGGCACGCTCGGCGCGGTGGTATCGCCACCGGCAGCGTTGACGGTGATGGTGATGGTCGCGGTGCTGCTGGTGGCGTTGTTGTTGTCGGTAGCGACCGCACGCAGGGTGTGGCTGCCGGCGCTGGCATTGGTCCAGCTGGCCGCATACGGCGCACTGGTGGCCACGCCGAGCGTGCTGCCGTCGCGGAAGAATTCGACCTTGGCGACGCTGCCGTCCGGATCGCTGGCGGTGGCGGTCACGTTGACCGTGCTGCCGGCACTGAAGGTGGCGCCGTTGGCCGGCGAGGTCAGGCTGACCACCGGCGGCTGGTTGGTGCCGCTGCCATCGCAGGCACCGAGGTTGGTGTAGTAGGGCGCACCGGCCGGATGGTCCGGTGGCGCGTTCCAGATGTCCTGGTTCGCCCGATAGAGGACGCCTCCTTTCTGCAGGGTATCGCCGGCCCGGTAGATCTTGGCCTGGTCCCACTGGGCCACGCCGGCACAGCTGGCAGCCTGCGCCAGGCCGGGCAGGGCGGCGCTGCCGGCGGCCAGGGCAAGCAGCCAGGCCAGATGGCGGGGACGACAGCTTCGGGTCGAACGTTCGGCACTGCGCACAATCGGGTCGTACATGGGTGAGTCTCCGATCAAAGGGCGCGCGGGCCCCGATGGCGCCGCGCGTGACGCAGGTCCGGGCATCGCCCGGGAAGGCGACGGAGGGGCCGGACGGAGGCACCTGGGAGGCCGGGGAGAGAGTCCGGCGCCAGGTGGGGACAACGTTGTCATCAATTGCGTGGTCAATCCGTGAGCAAGCGCATGGTTCGGCGATTTGGGCGGAAAGCGGCGCTGCGCGCGGTCGGCGGCCATCGGCGGAGCCCCCTCGTGGCTGGGGCTTGCCGCGAACAGCGGATTTCTGGGGGTTGGCCGGGCGGGTGGGCTGCGCAGGGGGCGCTG
>NZ_KV791378.1:0-51073 GCF_001807895.1 Stenotrophomonas sp. HMSC10F07 | reverse complement strand
CGCCGAGAAAGCCGCTGCCGAGCGCGCCGCACGCCAGGCCGCCGCGCAGGGCCGTCCACCGCCGCCCACCAAGGTTCCACCTGCGGTGGCGTCGGCACCGGCGCCGAAGGTCGGCGGCCTGGGGTGGCCGTTGTCCGGCAACCTGCTGGCCCGCTATGGCGGCAAGCTGCCCGATGGGCGCACCAGCAGCGGTGTGCTGATCGGCGCGCCAGCCGGCAGCACGGTCACGGCCGTGGCCGATGGCACCGTGGTGTTCTCCGACTGGATGACCGGCTACGGCATGATCCTGATCGTCGACCACGGCAACGGCTACATGAGCCTTTACGCGCATAACGACACCCTGCTGAAGGATGCTGGCGCGCGGGTCAGCCGCGGCGATGCGGTGGCCAAGGTCGGCAATTCCGGCGGCCAGGGCGTCACCGCGCTGTACTTCGAGCTGCGCCGTGGCGGGCAGCCGGTCAACCCGGACAGCTGGCTGCAGCGGCGCTGAATCCTGGCCCGCCGGATGCGGGCCGGATTCAACGGGAATTTAGCTGTGCTTCGCGCATAATCGGTGCATGTGCCTTGGGCACCATGCCACCGTCGACAGGAGTGATCCATGCGCGCAGCCCGTACCGCCACCCTCTTGCTGGCCCTGTTGCCAGCGCTGTCCTGGGCGCAGCAGACCGCGCCCGCCCCCAGCCCGGAGACCAGCGGGCAGGCAGCGAACAGCGAGGAGGCGGTGACCTCGAAGGTGCCGCTGGAGGAAATCCGCCGTTTCGTGGCCGTGTACAACGCGGTGCGCGCCGCCTATGTCGACCCGGTCGATGACAAGAAGCTGATGCAGTCAGCCGTGCGTGGCCTGCTGCTCGACCTTGATCCGCACAGCACCTACTTCAACAAGGAAGACGCGCAGGCCTTCGACGAGCAGGCCAACGGTGCCTACGAGGGCATCGGCGTGGAGCTGCAGCAGCAGCCGGACAATGCCAGCATGAAGGTGATCGCGCCGATCGACGACACGCCGGCAGCCAAGGCCGGCATCCTTGCCGGCGATTTGATCATCGCCATCGACGGCAAGCCGATCAGCGCGATCGATGCCAGCGAACCGCTGCGTGGCCCGGCCGGCAGCAAGGTGGTGCTGACCATCGTGCGTGATGGCAAGCCGAAGCCGTTCGATGTCAGCCTGACCCGCCAGACCATCCGCGTGACCAGCGTGCGCAGCCGCCTGCTCGAGCCGGGCTATGGCTATATCCGCCTGAGCACCTTCCAGGCCGATACCGGCTCGGATTTCCAGAAGCATGTGCAGCAGCTGCAGAAGCAGTCCGGTGGCCAGCTCAAGGGCCTGGTGCTGGATCTGCGCAGCAACCCGGGTGGCCTGCTGACGGCCGCCGTGCAGGTCGCCGACGATCTGCTCGACAAGGGCAACATCGTCAGCACCCGTGGCCGCATCAGCATCAGCGATGCCCGATTCGACGCGACCCCGGGCGACCTGCTGAAGGGCGCACCGGTGGTGGTGCTGGCCGATGCCGGTTCGGCCAGCGCCTCGGAAGTGCTGGCCGGCGCGCTGCGCGACAACAAGCGCGCCCGCGTGGTGGGCAGCCGCACCTTCGGCAAGGGCTCGGTGCAGACCGTGCTGCCGCTGGACAACGGCGATTCGGTGAAGCTGACCACCGCGCGCTACTACACGCCCAGCGGCAAGTCGATCCAGGCCACCGGCATCGTGCCGGATGTGGAGTTGAAGCCCGCCGCCACCCCGGCGGAGGATGCCCTGCCGGCCAGCCTGAGCGATTACAGCGAAGCCACCCTGCCAGGCCATCTGCGCGGCGACGACGAAGGCACCGAGGGCTACCACGCCGGTGCGGTGCTGCCGGGCGACGGCCCGATCAACGACGCGCTGGCCGAGCTGAAGAACCCCGGTTCGGTGGCCGCACGGTTGAAGGCCGAGGCCGCGAAGGCGGATGCCGCCAACGCCGCGAAGGCCGCTGCGGTGAAGCCCGAAGCCAAGCCGGAGCCGAAGGTCGAACCGAAGGCAGACAGCACGCCCGAAGCCAAGCCCGCACCGGTCCCGGCCAAGCCTTGATTCCTGGTCTACGAACGAGCGGGTGAGCGTGGAGCCGGCCAGCGGCCGGCACTACCTGGATCAGAAGCCGTGGCGCTTGCGCAGGCGGCGCGCGATCGCAGCCCGCACGTAGACCCCGTACACGACGCCGAACACGAAGCCACCGATGTGCGCCCACCAGGCCACCATGCCGAAGCTTGGGCCGATGTGGGCGAACACCACTTGCAGCGCCGCCCAGACGCCGATCAGCAGGTAGGCCGGGGCGCGCACGAACTCCAGGAACAGGCCGAGCGGGATCACCACGCCCAGTCGCGCGCCCGGGAACAGGGCCAGATACGCACCGATCAGGGCCGACACCGCGCCACTGGCGCCGATGATGATCTGGTCCGGGCTGCCCATGGTGTAGATCGCCACCAGGTTCGACACTGCGCCGCCGACCAGGAACAGCAGCAGCAGCCGCCACGGCCCCAGCACCCGCTCGGCGGGCAGGCCGAAGATCAACAGGAACACCAGGTTGCCCAGCAGGTGCGACCAGTCCGCGTGCAGGAACAGGGCGGTGAACAGCCGCAGCACGCTGCCGTCCTGCAGGGTCGCCCACCAGTCCAGCGGGTGGGTCAGACCTGTGGACAGCGCGCCCCAGTCCAGCCAGAGGCTGCCGCGGGCATCGTCCGGACGCGAGATCGACCACAGGAATGCCAGCCACAATGACGCGAACAGCACGGGCGTGGCCCAGCGCAGGGCCGCCTTCTTGCGGGACGGGAGCGAGACGAACATGCCAATAGCCTAGCGTGCGGCCACTTTCGGTGGGGACGGTCCTGTTCAGCTTTTGAGACGAAAAAACCGCCTGCGCTGTTATTGTTTCATTAACAGCTCTGGGTAATACTCGCATACGGCGTCGTATGTCGGGAGGGGAATCCGGCGCGCTCCGATGGGTCCCAGGACCCGGCGGGCGCAGGCGCACTCAGAGCACCATCACCGCTTACCGGAGAGAGAGAACTACGATGCAAACCGCTTCCACCATTGCCCGACTGACCCTGCTGGCCGTCGGCGTTGCCGGTGCGCTGGCCGCCGCCGATGCCAATGCTGCCGCCTTCCAGCTGAAGGAAAACAGCGCCAAGGGCCTGGGCCGCGCGTTCGCCGGCTCCACCTCGACCGAAGGTGACGCCTCGGTCATCGCCACCAACCCGGCCTCCATGCGCCTGCTCGACGGCACCCTGGTCCAGGGCGACGTCAGTGCCATCAGCTTCGGCGCCAAGTTCCGCGGCCAGGGCAAGTACGGCAACGGCGCGCCGATTTCCGGTGGCAACGGCGGCGACGCCGGCATGATCGCCCCGGTTCCGGCCGCGTACTTCCACGTGCCGTTCGGCGAGAACGACAACATGCACTTCGGTGCTTCGCTGACCGTGCCGTTCGGCTTCAAGACCGAATACGACCGCGACTGGGTCGGCCGCTACAACGGCGTCAAGACCGAGCTGCAGGCCATCGACCTGGGCGTGGCGTTCTCCTATGACGTCAACCCGTACCTGTCGTTCGGTGCTTCGGTGTTCGCTGAGCGCCTGAACGTCGACCTGACCAGCGCTGTCGATACCGGCACCGCGATCAACGCCACGGCCCAGCGCACCGCTGCGGCGCGTGTGCTGGCTGCCGGCGGCACTGCGGCCCAGGCGGCGGCGGCCTCGCAGGCCGCTGCACGCCAGGCCGCCCAGCTCGGCTTCTCGCCGGGCACCGCCGATGGCTACCTGCGCATCAAGGGCGACGAAGTGTCGGTCGGCTACACCCTGGGCATGACGGTCACCCCGGTGGAAGGCACCAACATCGCCTTCAGCTACCGCTCGAAGGTCGAGCACAAGATCACCGATGGCAAGGCCGACTTCACCATCCCGCAGAACGCTGCCGCCTTCCTGGCCACTGCTGCCCCGGGTACCTTCATCGACAGCAACGGCCGCGCCACCATCACCCTGCCGGCCAGCGCCACCGTGGGCTTCACCCACCGCGTGAACGACCAGTGGCAGATCATGGCCGAGGTCACGCGCACGGCGTGGAGCAAGTTCGACCAGGTCACCGTCGACTATGACTCCAACCAGCCGGACAGCGTGCTGCCGTTCCACTACCGCGACACCACCTTCGCGTCGATCGGTACCGATTTCCGCGTGAACGACAAGCTGACCCTGCGTGGCGGCCTGGCCTACGACCAGACCCCGACCACCGACGCCCACCGTGACGTGCGCGTGCCGGACACCACCCGCAAGTGGCTGTCGCTGGGCCTGACCTACGCCGCTTCGGACAAGATGGAATACAGCGTGGGTTACACCCACCTGTTCACCAAGGATCCGAACATCACCTCGACCTCGGCCACTGCCAACACCGTGACCGGCAAGTACAAGGTGAGCGGCGACGTGCTGGCGGCGTCGATGCAGTACAAGTTCTGATTCGGGCGATTGCCTGAAGCAGTACGAGGAGAGCCCCGCGCAAGCGGGGCTTTCTTTTTGCGGAGGGTATCCACGCATGGCATGGATCTGCTGGTCCGACGACGCAGGGCGCGGATCTACGCGACAATGGTGCGATGAACCTGTCCGACCCGAGCTTCCAGCTGGAGCTGGCCGCCAACATCGCCGTCGCCGGCTCGATCCTGCTGGCCGGCCGCAACAACGTGCACACTTGGTGGCTGGGCATCGTCGGCTGCGCATTGTTTGCTGCAGTGTTCGAGCGCTCGCACCTGTATGCAGACATGGTGCTGCAGTTCTTCTTCATCACCATCAGCGTGCTGGGCTGGTGGCAGTGGCTGCGTGGCGACCATGGCGCGCCGCTGCCGATCACTGCGCTGCGGCCGCGCGCCTGGGCCTGGCTGGCGCCGCTGGCGCTGGTGGCCACGTTCGGCTACGGCTGGATGTTGACCCGTCTGACCAACGCCTATGCGCCTTACATCGATTCGGCGGTGCTGGTGCTGAGCGTGATCGCGCAGATCCTGATGATGCGGCGCAAGCTGGAATCGTGGTGGGTGTGGCTGCTGGTGAACACCGTGGCGGTGCCGCTGTACTACAGCCGTGGCCTGCATCTGACCTCGATCCTGTACGTGGGCTTCTGGATCAACGCGCTGGTGGCACTGCGCCATTGGCGGCACCTGATGCGGGACGAGGCCAGGGCGGCCGATGCCGCTGCCTGAGCGTGTCGAGCGCGGCCTGGTGGTGGGCAAGTTCTGCCCGCTGCATCTCGGTCACGAACGCCTGATCGACTTCGCCGCCACGCGCTGCACGCAGCTGCTGGTGATCGGCTGGTCACAGCCAGGCTTTGCCGGCTACAGCGCTGCTCGCCGCGAACGCTGGTTGCGTGCGCGCTTCCCCCGGGCAACGGTGGCGGTGCTGGATGATGCGCGGCTGGCGGCCCTGTGTACCGAACATGGCGTGCCGCCACACGTGTTGCCGCACGACAGCAACAGCGAGCAAGTGCAGCGCATGTTCACCGCCTGGCTGTGCCAGCACCTGTTCGGTGGCCCGGTGCAGGCGGTATTCACCGGCGAGGACTACGGTGACGGCTTCGCGCAGGCGCTGGCCACGCACTTCGGTGCGCCGGTACGCCATGAGCGGCTCGAACGCGCATTGGACGCCGGGCAGGCGTGCGGCACCCAGCTGCGCGCCGATCCGCACGCGCACCGCCATGGTCTCGCACCGGAGGTGTACGCCGGATACGTGCAGCGCGTGGCCTTCATTGGTGGCGAGTCCAGTGGCAAGACCACGCTGGCGCGGGTGATGGCCGAGCGCCTGCAGACCACCTGGGTGCCGGAGTATGGCCGCACGCTCTGGGAGCAGCAGGGCGGCGACCTGATGCCGGACGATCTGCTTCGTATCGCAATGACCCAGCCGCAGCATGAAGAAGAGGTTGCGCGGCGGGCACATCGCTGGCTGTTCTGCGATAGCACGCCGCTGGTGACGCTGGGCTACAGCGGCTGGATGTCTGGTACGGCGCCGGAGGCACTGCGGCAGGCTGCATTGCGGCCATATGACCTGCTGTTCCTGTGCGCGCCGGATATTCCGTTCGACCAGGACGGCACACGGGTGGGGGAAGCATTCCGTGCGCAGCAGCATGCGTGGTACGTGCGCGAGCTGCAGGCGCGGGGCGTCGACCATGTGCTGCTGGAAGGCGATCTGGAGACGCGCATCGCGCGCGTACAGCGCGAGCTGGCTAAGCGTGCGGACAACCGGTTCAGTGTCGCCCTGCCTCTGTAGCGCCGAGCCCATGCTCGGCTGCGCCAGGAAAGCCGAGCGTGGGCTCGGCTCTACAGGAAGCAAAGCACAAGAAACCCCGCTTTCGCGGGGTTTTTCGTTCACTGCATGAGGCTGACGATCAGTCGCCCAGGGTCAGCAGCGAGGCGTTGCCGCCGGCGGCGGTGGTGTTCACCGTCACCGTCTTTTCGGTGGCAAAGCGCAGCAGGTAGTGCGGGCCGCCGGCCTTCGGGCCGGTGCCGGACAGGCCCTGGCCACCGAACGGCTGCACGCCGACCACTGCACCGATCTGGTTGCGGTTGACGTACACATTGCCGACGTGGACGCCGTTGCTGATGCGGTCAACGGTTTCGTCGATGCGCGAATGCACGCCCAGGGTCAGGCCGTAGCCAGTGGCGTTGATCTGGTCGATCACCGCGTCGAGCTGGTCGCCCTTCCAGCGGATCACGTGCAGGACCGGACCGAAGACTTCCTTGTGCAGCTGGCCCAGGTCCTTCAGTTCATACGCGCGCGGTGCGAAGAAGGTGCCGTTGGCGGCTTCAGCGGACAGCTCGGCGGCGGCGATCAGGCGCGCTTCGCGGTCCATGCGTTCGGCGTGTTCCTGCAGGATCTTCAGCGCGTCGGCGTCGATCACCGGGCCGACGTCGGTAGACAGCAGGCCCGGGTTGCCGACCTTCAGTTCCTTCATCGCGCCGGCCAGCATGGTCATCACCTTGTCGGCGATGTCGTCCTGCACGAACAGCACGCGCGCGGCCGAGCAACGCTGGCCGGCGGAGGTGAAGGCCGAACCGATCGCGTCCTTGACCAGCTGTTCCGGCAGTGCCGAGGAGTCGGCGATGAAGGCGTTCTGGCCACCGGTCTCGGCGATCAGCACGCCGATGGCGGCGTCACGCGCGGCCATCGCACGGTTGATCGCACGGGCGGTCTCGGTGGAGCCGGTGAAGGCCACGCCGGCCACGCGCGGGTCGGCGGTCAGCGCTGCACCCACGGTGGCGCCGTCGCCCGGCAGGAACTGCACCACCTCGGCCGGCACGCCGGCATCGTGCAGCAGCTTCACCGCGTAGTAGCCGATCAGGTTGGTCTGCTCGGCCGGCTTGGCGATGACGCTGTTGCCGGCGGCCAGTGCGGCGGCGACCTGGCCCAGGAAGATCGCCAGCGGGAAGTTCCACGGGCTGATGCAGACGAACACGCCGCGGCCGTGCAGCTGCAGCTCGTTGGATTCACCGGTCGGGCTGGGCAGCTTCTCGGCGTGGCTGAACTGCTCGCGCGCCTGCTTGGCG
Source organism: Stenotrophomonas sp. HMSC10F07 (assembly GCF_001807895.1). Lineage (NCBI taxonomy): Bacteria > Pseudomonadati > Pseudomonadota > Gammaproteobacteria > Lysobacterales > Lysobacteraceae > Stenotrophomonas > Stenotrophomonas sp. HMSC10F07. The sequence goes on along the minus strand of NZ_KV791378.1, from coordinate 43,535 downwards.
TAGTAGCGCAGGAAATCCACGGCTTCGCGCACTTCGGCGATGCTGTCGGGCAGGCTCTTGCCGGCTTCCTTCACGCACAGCGCCATGAACTCCGGCATGCGCGCTTCCAGCTGGTCAGCGGCGTGTTCGAGGATGGCGGCGCGGCTGGCGGCCGGGGTGCGGTCCCAGGCCGGTTGTGCGGCCACGGCGTTGGCCAGGGCCTTCTGCACGGTGGCGGCATCGGCGGCCAGCCACTGGCCGACCACTTCGCGGGTGTCGGCCGGGTTGGTCACCGGCAGCGCGGCGCCGGCCGGGTTGGCACCCGGTACCAGCGGCGAGGCCTGCCACGGCTTCACGGCGGCGTTGAGCTGCTCGGCCAGGGCGCGCAGTTCGTTGTCGTTGGCGAGGTTGGCGCCCATGGAGTTCTTCCTGTCGTGGTTCTGGCTGCGCAGCAGGTCAACCGGCAGCGGGATCTTGGGATGCGGAATCGATTCGAACGAGGCGACCATCTCGACCGGATCGCGGATCAGGTCGGCGATCGGCACGCGTTCGTCGGTGATGCGGTTGACGAAGCTGGAGTTGGCACCGTTTTCCAGCAGGCGGCGCACCAGGTACGGCAGCAGGTCTTCGTGCGAACCGACCGGGGCGTACACGCGACAGGGCAGGTTCAAGCGATCGGCCGGCACCACTTCGGCGTACAGGTCGTCGCCCATGCCGTGCAGCTTCTGGTGCTCGTACACGCCGCCGTTGGCGATGCTGCGCACGGCCGCGATGGTGTGCGCGTTGTGCGTGGCGAACATCGGGTAGATCGCGTCCGCATGGGTGAACAGCCGCTTGGCGCAGGCCAGGTAGGACACATCGGTGTTCTGCTTGCGGGTGAACACCGGGTAGCCCGGGTAGCCTTCGATCTGCGCGCGCTTGATCTCGGCATCCCAGTAGGCGCCCTTGACCAGGCGCACCTGCAGGCGGCGACCGGCACGGCGTGCCATGTCGGCCAGGTGGTCGATCGTGTACGGCGTGCGCTTCTGGTAGGCCTGCACGACCACGCCGAAGCCATCCCAGCCAGCCAGCGAGGCGTCGGAGAACACCTGCTCGATGATGTCCAGCGACAGTTCCAGGCGGTCGGACTCTTCGGCGTCGACGGTGCAGCCGATGCCGTAGCTCTTGGCCAGCTGTGCCAGTTCCAGCACGCCCGGCACCAGGTCCTTCAGCACGCGCTCGCGCTTGGCGTGCTCGTAGCGCGGGTACAGCGCCGACAGCTTGATCGAGATGCCCGGCGCGTTGTTGACGTCGCCGTCCGGACGGCCACCGCGGGCCTTGTGATCGCCGCCGATGGCGTGGATCGCACGACGGTAGTCTTCCAGGTAGCGCAGCGCGTCCTTCATGGTCAGCGCGCCTTCGCCGAGCATGTCGAACGAGTAGCGGTAGCTGGCGTTGTCGCCCTTGTGCGAGCGCGCCAGCGCTTCGCTGATGGTGCGGCCCATGACGAACTGGTGGCCCATGATCTTCATCGCCTGGCGCACGGCCAGGCGCACCACCGGCTCACCGACGCGGCCGACCAGGCGCTTGAATGCGCTGGGCGCATCGGCGCGCGTGGCGTCGTTCATCTGCACCAGCTTGCCGGTCAGCATCAGGCCCCAGGTGGAGGCATTGACCAGCACCGAGTCGCTGCCGCCCAGGTGCTTTTCCCAGTCGGCATCGGCCAGCTTGTCGCGGATCAGCTTGTCGGCGGTGTCCTGGTCCGGAATACGCAGCAGCGCTTCGGCCACGCACATCAGCAGCACGCCTTCCTCGCTGCCCAGGTCGTACTGGCGCATGAAGGCTTCGATCGCGCCCTGGTCCTTGGCACGCACGCGCACGCGGCCGACCAGGTCGGCGGCCAGCGCCTGCACCCTGGCCTGTTCCTCGGCGGGCAGGCGCGCCTGCGCCAGCAGCTCGCGGACGTGGCTGGCCTCGTCCTTCAACCAGGCATCGGTGATGGCCTGGCGGAACGGGTTGGGGGGCGCCGGCAGTTCCGGCGACAGCAGCGCGCCCGGACGCGGGGCGTCGTGGGCGGCAGGGGAGGAGGAAGGTGCGTTCATGCCGGTCCGGCCAGTGGAAAACTTGGCGATTTTAATCATTTTTGAGGCCTTCGGAAGTGCCACGCAGACACCTTCATGAAGGGCTGATAGCCGCTAACGGTGGTGGATTCGGCGTGTTCAGCAAACCCGGCGATGTTTGTGCTGAATTCGTCATCCGTGCCGCCGACCGCATGCTGTGTTGCAGCATCGGAAAAAGTGTGAATGCACCCTTGCTACCGGCGAGAGGGCGGGGCTACCATCGAGACGTTTCCCGCGGCAGGAACGCGGTTGCGACATGATCGAGGTGCTTCCAGCTCCGGATGGGTCAGGTACGCAGCTGCGGCTGCGTCCCCCACGGGCGCTCGATGCCCGGCAGTTCGTCCTGTTGTTCACCGTGTTGTCGGGTGCGATGTGGCTGGTGTCCGCCCTCGGGTGGTGGGCCGGCAATGCATTCGCCCCCCTGTTCGCGCTGCTGTACAGCCTGGTGCTGGCGGCGGCGCTGCGTGCCTTGTGGCGCAGCGGTGAACGACAGGAGGAGATCCGGGTAGTGCCGGCGTACGTGGAGGTCATTCCCGTACCCGGTGGATCGCCGGTGTTCCGGGCCCACCCGCATTGGGTGCGCCTGCTCACCGACGATGAGAGGGTCCGGCTGGCATCCAGCGGCCGGCAGGTGGAGGTGGGGAGTTTCCTCGCGCCGGCCGAACGTCAGACGCTCGCAGAGACACTTGAAAGCTTGCTCGCCGCCAGCGATGGCGGCAACCGACGACGCTAAGGGTCTAGGCAATGAAGCAAAGCAGCAGGTGGGGCACGAAGTGCGTGAACGCGGTTGCCGCAGTGCTGGCGACCGGGGGACTGATGCCGGCGTTGGCCTGGGCCCAGGCGGCCGATCCCAAGCCGTGGCAGCTGAACATGGGCAAGGGGGTGACCCAGACCTCGCGCCTGGCCTGGGAATCGAACAACCTTTCGTTGATCATCTGCACGGTGATCGGCGTCATCGTGTTCGGCGCGATGGCCTACGCCATCTTCAAGTTCCGCAAATCCAAGGGCGCGGTCGCCGCCACCTTCAGCCATAACACCAAGGCCGAGATCATCTGGACGGTGATCCCGGTGATCATCCTGATCGTGATGGCGTGGCCGGCCACGGCCAACCTGATCAAGATGTACGACACCCGCGATGCCGAGATGACGGTCAAGGTCACCGGCTACCAGTGGATGTGGAAGTACGAATACCTCGGGGAGAACGTCACCTTCACCAGCCGCCTGGACCGCGAATCCGACCGCGTGCGGCAAAGTGGCATCGTGCCGACCCGCGAAAGCCATCCGCACTACCTGCTGGACGTCGACAACCGGCTGGTGTTGCCGGTCGATACCAAGGTCCGCTTCGTCATCACTTCCGATGATGTGATCCACGCCTGGTGGGTGCCTGCGCTGGGCTGGAAGCAGGACGCGATCCCCGGTTTCATCAATGAAGCCTGGACCAGCATCGAGCAGCCCGGGGTGTATCGCGGCCAGTGCGCCGAGCTGTGCGGCAAGGACCACGGCTTCATGCCGATCGTGGTCGAGGCGGTGTCCAAGGAGGACTTCAAGCAGTGGCTGGCGCAGCGCAAGCCTGCACCGCCGGCCGAGCCCGCCCCCCCTGCGGCACCTGCAGAACCGGCTGCCCCTGCGGGCGAAGCACCGGCGGCACCTGCTGCTGCCGAAGCCGGCAATGCACCTGCGGTTGCGGCCAGCGGCGCGTGATGTAAAGCCCGCGGCCGCTCGCGGCCGTGGTGACAACCGATTCTGAGAGGTGTTTTGCAATGGCGCACTCGGCAGTTGGGCACGACGATCACCATCACCACCAGAGTTTCTTCGAGCGTTGGTTCTTCTCGACCAACCACAAGGACATCGGCACGCTGTACCTGGGTTTCAGCTTCATCATGTTCATCATCGGCGCGGCGATGAGCGTGGTGATCCGCGCCGAGCTGGCGCAGCCGGGCCTGCAGTTCGTCAAGCCCGAGTTCTTCAACCAGATGACGACCGTGCATGCGCTGGTGATGATCTTCGGCGGCGTGATGCCGGCGTTTGTCGGCCTTGCCAACTGGATGATCCCGCTGCAGATCGGTGCGCCGGACATGGCGCTGCCGCGCATGAACAACTGGTCGTTCTGGCTGCTGCCGGTGGCCTTCAGCCTGCTGCTGCTGACGCTGTTCCTGCCCGGTGGTGCACCGGCCGGTGGCTGGACGCTGTATCCGCCGCTGTCGCTGCAGGGCGGCTACAACGTGGCCTTCAGCGTGTTCGCCATCCACGTGGCCGGCATCAGTTCGATCATGGGTGCGATCAACATCATCGCCACCGTGCTCAACATGCGCGCGCCGGGCATCGACCTGCTGAAGATGCCGATCTTCTGCTGGGCGTGGCTGATCACCGCCTTCCTGCTGATCGCGGTGATGCCGGTGCTGGCCGGTGCGGTGACCATGCTGCTGACCGACAAGTTCTTCGGCACCAGCTTCTTCAATGCCGCCGGTGGCGGTGACCCGGTGATGTACCAGCACATCTTCTGGTTCTTCGGCCATCCCGAGGTCTACATCATGATCCTGCCCGCCTTCGGCGTGGTCAGCGAGATCATCCCGACCTTCAGCCGCAAGCCGCTGTTCGGCTACCAGGCGATGGTGTACGCCACCGCCGCGATCGCGTTCCTGTCGTTCATCGTCTGGGCCCACCACATGTTCACCGTGGGCATGCCGCTGGGCGGCGAGATCTACTTCATGTTCGCCACAATGCTGATCTCGATCCCGACCGGGGTGAAGGTGTTCAACTGGGTCAGCACCATGTGGCGGGGGTCGCTGACGTTCGAGGCGCCGATGCTGTGGTCGGTGGCCTTCGTCATCCTGTTCACCATCGGTGGCTTCTCCGGCCTGATGCTGGCCATCGTGGCGGCCGACTTCCAGTACCACGACACCTACTTCGTGGTTGCGCATTTCCACTACGTGCTGGTGACCGGCGCGGTGTTCGCGCTGATTGCAGCGGTGTACTACTGGTGGCCGAAGTGGACGGGGCGGATGTACAGCGAGAAGTGGGCCAAGGTGCACTTCTGGTGGTCGATCGTGTTCGTCAACCTGCTGTTCTTCCCGCAGCACTTCCTCGGCCTGGCCGGCATGCCGCGCCGCATTCCGGACTACAGCGTAGCGTTTGCCGACTGGAACCTGATCAGCTCGATCGGTGCGTTCGGCATGTTCGTCACGCCGTTCATGATGGCCGCGATCCTGCTGTCCTCGCTGCGCAATGGCGAGAAGGCCGAGGCCCGTAGCTGGGAAGGCGCGCGCGGGCTGGAGTGGACGCTGCCGTCGCCGGCACCGGCGCATACCTTCACCACGCCGCCGACCATCCGCCCGGGCGATCTGGCGCATGACGACATCACGCATTGAGGTGGGGCATGCATAACGAGAGCCCACTGCAGACCTGTAGAGCCGAGCCATGCTCGGCTGACGTGGAGCAGCCGAGCATGGCTCGGCTCTACAACAGCCCGGGCGACGCCCCGGAAAACGGCATCGAACAGCAACGCCAGCGTGCCCGGCGCACGGCGATGTGGGTCGGCGCCATCGCGGTGCTGGTCTACGTCGGCTTCATCCTCAGCGGGGTGATCGGCCGATGAGCGAGGCACCGGCCAGCACGCGGTCACCCAGTGCCGGGCTGCCGCGCCTGATCGGCGTGGCAGTGGCGGTGTTCCTGCTGACCTTCTCGCTGGTGCCGCTGTACCGCATTGCCTGCGAGAAGGTATTCGGCGTGCGCCTGGAACGCGGCCCGGGTGGTGAAGCCAGTACGGGTGCCGCAGCTGGCAAGCGCACCGTGCGGGTGGAGTTCGATGGCGGCGTCAATTCGCGCCTGCCGTGGTCGTTCCATCCCGAGCAGCTGACCATGGATGTGGTGCCCGGCGAACTCAACGAGGCGCTGTACTTCGCCCGCAACGACAGCCAGCAGGCGGTGGTCGGCAGTGCGGTGCCTTCGGTGGCGCCGGCGCGTGCCTCGGGCTTCTTCAGCAAGACCGAATGTTTCTGTTTCACCGCGCAGACGCTGCAGGCCGGCGAGAAGCGCGACATGCCGGTGCGTTTCATCGTCGATCCGGACCTGCCGCCGGAGATCAAGACGATCACCTTGTCCTACACCTTCTACCGCAACGACGCGCTGTCCGATCGGCTGGCCCCGGCCGCCACCTCGGACGGCGCGCACGCCGCACCCTGACCCGGATACCGACATGGCCCAGACACCAACCGACGCCAACGTGTACTTCGTCCCGGCCCAGAGCAAATGGCCCTTCGTGGGGTCCATCGCGATGATGGTGACCATGGTGGGCGTGGCCAGCTGGCTCAACGATGCCAGCTGGGGGCGCTGGACGTTCTACATCGGCATCGCGATGCTGGTGTTGACCCTGTTCTGGTGGTTCAGCGACGTGGTGCGCGAATCGCAGGCCGGCAACTACAACCACCAGGTCGATGGCTCGTTCCGGATGGGGATGATCTGGTTCATCTTCTCCGAGGTGATGTTCTTCGGCGCCTTCTTCGGCGCGCTGTTCTACACCCGCAACCTGGGCCTGTCGTGGCTCAGTGGCGAAGGCCGCGGGGTGATGACCAACGAGCTGCTCTGGCAGGGCTACTCCGCCGGATGGCCGACCAATGGCCCGGCGGCGATCGGTGGTGCCTTCCAGACCATCCCGGCGTGGGGCCTGCCGCTGATCAATACGCTGATCCTGCTCACCTCAGGCGTGACCCTGACCATCGCCCATCACGCGTTGAAGGCCGGCAACCGCCGCCAGTTGCTGATCTGGCTGGGCCTGACCGTGGTGCTCGGCCTCGGTTTCCTGACCCTGCAGGCGGAAGAGTACATCCACGCCTACAAGGAGCTGAACCTGACGCTGGGCTCGGGCATCTACGGTTCGACGTTCTTCATGCTGACCGGCTTCCACGGTGCGCACGTGCTGCTGGGCACGATCATGTTGATCGTGATGTGGCTGCGTTCGGCCAAGGGACACTTCACCCGCGACAACCATTTCGGTTTTGAAGCGGCCGCGTGGTACTGGCACTTCGTCGACGTGGTGTGGCTGATGCTGTTCCTGTTCGTCTACGTGCTTTGACCACGCACGCATCGGTGGCCTCAGCCGCCGACGCCGTGCGGCTTGATCCAGCCCATGTAGATGCTCACGATCACCAGTACGATCAACGCCACCGACACCGCGATGCGACGTGTCAGTGCGTTGACCGTGCGCTTGGTCTGCCCGCGGTCGACCAGCAGGTAATACAGGCCGGCGCCCAGGTTCCAGACGATGACGATCAGAAACGCGATTACCAGCAGGGTCTTCAGCGAATCACTCATGCGCGGCTCGAGGGCAGGGTGGATGTGCCTATCTGACCGCGTTTGCGCAGACTTGTCATGATGCGCCAGCACACGCGCGTGCTCGGATGGCTGCTGGCCGTGCTGGCAATGGCCGGTTTCACCGCATTGGGGCTGTGGCAGCTGCAGCGCATGCATGCCAAACAGTCAATGTTGGATGCGCAGGGGCCAGCGGTGGCACAGGCGCTGCCGCTGGCCCAGGCTCTGGCAGCCCCCGGTGCGTTGCACGGTGTGGCCGATCACGGTCGCTTCCTGCCTGGCGTGGTGCTGCTGGACAACCAGACCCGGCATGGCCGTGCCGGCGTAAAGATCTATCGCCCGTTCCGCAGTGACGAAGGCAGCGTGCTGCTGGTCGATCTTGGCTGGCGCGCGCTGCCGCCGGATCGCACGCTGCCCCAGGTGCCGCCGCCGCCCTCGCCGGTGGCGGTGCGCGGGCTGCTGGCACCGCCACCGGCGGCCGGATTGGCACTGGGTCCCGCATTCTCCGCCACCGGAGAAGCGGGCCGCTGGCTGGCCAGCCGTCTGCCCGCCGAAGGCCTGGCCCGCGCGCTGGGACTGCGAGCGCTGCCAGAGCGGGTGCTGCGACTGGACCCGGCGCTGCCCTTCGGCGACGAGCGTGACATGGACCTGCTGCCAAATACGCTGCCACCGCAGCGACACCTGGGCTACGCCGTGCAGTGGTTCGGCCTGGCCCTGACCGTGCTGGTGGTGGCGCTGGTGCTGGAGCGGCGCAGGAGACGGCCCATCGCCGGGTAGTGCCGGCCGCTGGCGGGCACGCACTCGGATTCCTGGATGCCGGCCAGCGGCCGGCACTACCGGCATCGTTTACCCAACCATGAGAAAATGCCCCACATGAACACTGCTACGTCCCCGCAGGCGCGCGGCTCCGGCCGCCGGACCCTGGTGCTGCTGTTTGCCGTGTTCTTCGGGGCGATGGCGCTGGCCGCGGTATTGCGCTTCTCCGGCTGGCAGCCCACCGGCCACCGCAATGCGGGACAGCTGCTGAAGCCGCCGGTCGATCTGCGCCAGCAGACGCCGACCCTGGCCAGCGGCCAGCCCTATCCCTGGAACCCCGAGGCCCGCACCTGGCGCCTGCTGGTGGCACCGGCCGGTGCCTGCGACGCGCAGTGCGTCACTTTGTCGCAGGGACTGGGCAAGGTGTGGCAGCTGTTCGGCCATAACGCCGATAATGTCGAGATCCTGTGGCTGGGTACGCCACCGGCGTCGATCGCCTCGCTGCCCGCGCTGCGGCCGCTGGCTCCGTCGCCAGCCCTGCGCGCGGCGTTGCCGGGCGTCGATGATCCGGCGGGACTGCCGGTCTACGTGATCGATCCGAACGGCTTCGTGATCATGCGCCATGCCCCGGGTTCCGACCTGGGTGGCCTGCGCAAGGACATGGCCACGTTGCTGAAACTGAAGTGAGTCCCGTTTGATGAGCCTTTCCGCGCGTCCGGCGCTGCACCGCAATTTCCACCGCCTGGCGTGGTTCGCCATGATCATGACCGCGAGCACGATCATGTTCGGCGCGTTCGTACGCCTGTCCGATGCCGGCCTGAGCTGTCCGGACTGGCCGACCTGCTATGGCCAGGCCACCTGGCCGCAGCACGTGGAAGAGACCATCGGCCACCCGGCGGCGGAGATCCGCCCGCTGGAGACCCACAAGGCCTGGCGTGAGCAGGTGCACCGCTTCCTGGCCGGCGCGCTGGGCATCGAGATCCTGACCCTGGCCCTGCTGGCCACGCGCAAGCGCCGCTTTGGAACCACGGCAGTGGTGACCGCCTGCGTGCTGGTGGCCGCTGGCATACCGCTGTACATGATGGGCTGGCATGGCACCGCCAGCGCATTGGCTCTGGTCGGCGAGGCGATCCTGCTGATCGCCGCGCTGCGCTGGAGCAACATCGACCTGGCACGCGCTGCACTGCTGACCCTGGCGGTGGTGATCTTCCAGGCCCTGCTGGGCATGTGGACGGTGACCCTGCTGCTCAAACCCATCGTGGTGATGGGCCATCTGCTGGGCGGCATGCTGATGTTCGCGCTGCTGGCCTGGATGGCCTGGCGTGCGACGCACATGCCGATCACTCTGGCCGAGGCACCGAAGCTGAAGTGGCTGCTGCGCATCGGCCTGGCGGTGCTGGTCACCCAGATCGCACTGGGCGGCTGGGTCAGTGCCAACTACGCGGCGCTGGCCTGCGGCGGCGGCAGTGCATCGCTGGACAACTTCCCGCGCTGTGCCAACCAGTGGTGGCCGCAGCACAACTTCGTCGAAGGCTTCACCCTGTGGCGTGGCATCGGCGTGGACTACGAAGGCGGCGTGCTGGATGGCGCCTCGCGTATCGCCATCCAGATGGCGCACCGCCTGTTCGCGGCGGTGGTGGCCATCTACCTGCTGTGGCTGGGCGTGCGCCTGTTCCGGTTGCCGAGCATGCGCGGCTGGGCCAGCGCGCTGATCGCGCTGCTGGTGCTGCAGGTCACCCTCGGCATCCTCAATGTGAAGCTGGCGCTGCCACTGGAAGTGGCCGTGGCCCACAACGGCGTGGCCGTTGCCCTGTTGTTCGTGCTGGTCAGCCTGCTGGCCCGCCTGCGCGCCCCGGACTGATTCCATGTTTTCCAACTACCGCCAGTACTGGGACCTGACCAAGCCCAAGGTTGTCGCCCTCATTGTCTTCACTGCCCTGGTCGGCATGGTCCTGGCTGTCCCGGGCGTGCCCAGCTGGGAGCAGGTGCGCGCCGGCCTGCTCGGCTTCCTCGGCATCTGGCTGGCCGCTTCGGCGGCCGCTGCGATCAACCAGTTGCTGGATGCGCACATCGATGCGCAGATGGCACGCACGTCGTGGCGCCCGCTGGTGGTCGGCAAGGTCAAGCCATGGCAGGTGCTGGTGTTCGCCGGCGTGCTGATCGTGCTGTCGATGACCATCCTGGTGCTGTGGGTGAACCTGATCACTGCGGTGCTGACCTTCGCCTCGCTGATCGGCTACGCGGTGATCTACACCGTGTACCTGAAGCGTGCGACCTCGCAGAACATCGTCATCGGTGGCCTGGCCGGCGCGATGCCGCCGATGCTGGGCTGGGCTGCGGTGACCGGCATGCAGGGCTCGTCGGACTGGGCATACTCGTCGCTGCTGGTGCTGATCATCTTCATCTGGACGCCACCGCATTTCTGGGCGCTGGCGATCTTCCGCCGCGAGGACTATGCCAAGGCGGAGATCCCGATGCTGCCGGTGACCCACGGCGTGGCGCACACCCGCAAGCAGATCATGGTGTATTCGGTGGTGCTGGCGCTGGTCTGCCTGTTGCCCTACCTGGTGGGCATGAGCGGTGCGTTCTACCTGGGCGGCGCGATCGTGCTCAATGCCGTGTTCCTCTGGTACGCCTGGCGCATGCTCGACCCACCGGATGAGCTGTTCTCGATGAAGATGTTCTATTACTCCATCGTCTACCTGATGGCGCTGTTCGCCTTCCTGCTGGTCGACCACTGGATCCTGCCCTGGTTGTGAAGCACCACCTGTAGAGCCGAGCCCATGCTCGGCTGAGGGGGGATTGGAAGAGCAGCCGAGCGTGGGCTCGGCTCTGCACTTGATCTCTTCCAGCGGCGTCGCCATTGCTGTTCCTGACCCCAAGGAATGGAGCGAGCAGGGATGCATACGATCTTCCGTTGGACCACCGCGCTGATGCTGGCGCTGGGCATGGCCGTGACCGCGCATGCCGACGACACCGCCGCGCAGATCCGCCAGCACGCCGGTGATCACCGCCTGCTGGTGCTGGGCGAATTCCATGGAACCCGCGAGACGCCGCTGCTGGTGCGGCAGCTGGTGGATGACTACAGCCGCACCGGGCCGGTCCTGCTGGCGCTGGAACTGCCACGCGGGGAAACCTCCACGCTGCGCGATTACCTGGCTTCCGATGGCGGGGAGAAGGCACGCCAGCATCTGCGCGGGCGTGCGTTCTGGACCGTGCGCGATGACCAGCATGATGGCCGTCGCAGCCGCGACATGCTGGCAATGATCGAAAGCCTACGCGTGCTGAAGTCGCAGGGACGTGTGATCGACGTCGTTGGCTATGACGTCAACGCCAGCAAAGGCGGCAACCAGGTACGCGGTGACCTCATGGCAGCCGAGTTGCGGCGGCTCTATCGAGGCCTACCGGCCAATACGCGCATGCTGGTGCTGACTGGTAACGTGCACGCGATGCTGCAAAGGCCGCAAGGTATGCCGCCAGAAATGCAGATGCATCCGATGGCGTCGCAGCTGCGGGACCTGGATATCTACAGCGTACGGTTGGGCGCGCAACGTGGTCAGACGTGGGGATGCGCGGGCGGTTGCATGGCGCGGCCACTTCGAGAGCAGGTTGCCACGGGGCCGCGGGTCGCTGCCGGTGCGGAACGGCCGTACGACCTATGGGTATGGATGCCGGAATTGAGCGTCGGGACGCTGGTGGATCCGTAGCGTCAGGCAAACCATCCACGCATGGCGTGGATCTACTCCGGATCACAGGTGTTGGCCGAGCGCGGGCTCGGCTCTACAGTAGATCCACGCCATGCGTGGATGTCCTCCCGTCGGGTCAGGGCGCGCGCTTCGCGTACCGCTGCGCGATCACGCCGCAGACGATGAGCTGGATCTGGTGGTAGATCATCACCGGCAGCACGATGGCGCCGAGGCTGCCGCCGGCGAACAGCACCTTGGCGATCGGCACGCCGGTGGCCAGGCTCTTCTTCGAGCCGCAGAACACGATGGCGATCTCGTCCTCGCGGTTGAAACGCAGGCGGCGGGCGATGAAGGTGATCAGCGGCATGGCGATGCCGAGCAGCACGGCGGCCACCACTGCTACGGCCAGCAACGAGAGCAGCGGCGTCTTGCTCCACAGTCCTTCGGTCACCGCCTCGCCGAACGCCGAATACACCACCAGCAGGATCGTGCCCTGGTCGGTGTAACGCAGCAGCGCGCGCTGCTTTTCCACCCAGCCGGCAATCCACGGCCGCAGCAGGTGGCCGGCCACGAACGGCACCAGCAGCTGCAGCATGATGCCGCCGATCGCATGCAGCGGGTCGTGCACGCCGCCGGAGGTGCCCGCCAGCGCGGTCAGCAGCAGCGGGGTCAGGAATACGCCGAGAATGCTCGACAACGAGGCACTGCACACCGCTGCGGGCACGTTGCCATGCGCCATCGAGGTGAACGCGATGGACGACTGCACGGTGGAGGGCAGGGTGCACAGGAACAGCACGCCCAGGTACAGCTCCGGGGTCAGCAGCCAGCCCGATAGCGGCTTGAACATCAGCCCGAGCAGCGGGAACAGGAGGAAGGTGCAGGCGAGGATGGTCAGGTGCAGCCGCCAGTGCAGCATGCCGCCAATGATCGACTCACGTGGCAGGCGCGCGCCATGCAGGAAGAACAGTGCAGCGATGGCGACGGTGGTGACATCGTCCAGGACGATGGCGGCGGCGCCCTTCATCGGCAGCAGGGAGGCCAGGCCGACGGTGCACAGCAGGGCGAGGGTGAAGTTGTCCGGTCGCAGGCGCGACCACCAGCGGGTCATGGTGGGCAGAGTCCTTGGTGCGGAGGGTTCAGGGTGAGGTGACCGGCGTGGCCAGGCGTTGGCGGGTGGCGGCTTCCAGCGAGGTCAGGCCAGCACGCTGGCCCAGCTGAAGGGCCTGTTCGGGGCTGGCATGTTCGTAGCGTGCGTTGACCAGGCCGAGCACGGCGCCGGCGCGGTTGCCGGACGCACAGTGCAGCAGCACAGGCCCCTGGCTCTGCCGCAGGGCCTGGTGCACGGCGCGCACGTTGGCGGCATCGAGCCCCTCGGCACCGGCCACCGGAATGCGCACGTAGCGCAGGCCCAATGATTCGGCAACGCGCGTTTCGTCGAACCCCCGGTCCTCGCCGGGCTGGCGCAGGTCGATCACGGTGCGCACGCCCTGCGCGGCAAGTTCGCCCAGTTGTGCGGCGGAGGGCTGGCCGCCGGCATACAGGCCCGGCCGGACTTCCCTGAGCGGGCCATCTGCGGCCAGGGCCGCCAGTGGCAGGCAGAGCGACAACAACAGCAGGCAGGTCAGGCGCAGCAGCATGGTCCTCTCCGTGAAAACGTTCTGCCGCTACAGGCGCAGCCCGGCGCGGGCCTTCAGCAGCTCGCGCAGTTCGTATTTGTCAGTATCATCCAGGCCCTGCTGGCGCTGCTTTGCCAACAACTCCTCCAGACGTTGCACCAGCAGCTGTTTCTCCAGCTGTGCCACCGCGTCGTGCAGTTCCTGGGTCCAGCTGGCCTCGGTGCCAGGCAGAGTCTGTGCCGCCAGGGTGTGCAGCGACGCCTGTTCCTCGCGGCCGTCGAAGTGTTCCAGCAGGGCGCCGGTGCTGATGTCCGGGCGCTGTTCGACCAGCCCCAGCAGTTCCAGCAGCAGCTCCACGCCCGGCAGTCGCAGGCCCTGGAAGTGATGCTTTCCGCCCAGGGTCAGCGCCAGCGACGGCTGCTGCAGCAGCACGGCGATCGCGCCGCGCACCAGGCTGCGCTTGGCCACCGGCTGGATTGTCCGCTGTGGCTGGCGTTGCGGCATCGGCGCGCGCGTGGCCTGGGCAGTGCCGCCCAGGCCGGTCAGCTGCGCCAGCTGCTGCTTCATCAGGTCGCCGAAGGCACCGTCGGGAATCTGCGCCAGCATCGGCTTTGCGCGTTCGGCCAGGCGTGCCTTGCCGTCCAGCGTGCCCAGGTTGATCTCGCGGGTCAGTTCATCGAAGAAAAACTGCGACAGCGGCGTGGCCTGCTTCAGGCGCTCGTTGAAGGCCTCGGCGCCTTCCTTGCGCACGATGCTGTCCGGGTCCTCGCCATCGGGCAGGAACAGGAAGAACGCCTGGCGGCCGTCCTTCATGCGCGGCAGCACCGACTCCAGGGCCTTCCAGCCGGCTCGGCGGCCGGCGGCATCGCCGTCGAAGCAGAAGAACACGTCCGGCGCGTTGCGGAACAGCAGCTCGGCATGGTCCGGCGTGGTCGCCGTGCCCAGCGTCGCCACCGCCTGGGTGACCCCGAACTGGAACAGCGAGACCACGTCCATGTAGCCTTCGACCACGATCAACCGCTCGATCTTCTGGTTGGCCTGGCGCACCTGCCACAGGCCGTACAGTTCGCGGCCCTTGTGGAACAGCGCGGTCTCGGGCGAGTTGAGGTACTTGGGGCCGTCGTCCTTCTCGAACACGCGGCCACCGAAGGCGATCACCCGGCCACGGCGGTCGAAGATCGGGAACATCACCCGGTCGCGGAACTTGTCGTAGACGTGGCCGCGATCGTTCTTGGAGAACAGGCCGGCGCGGTCGAGCAGCTTCATGCGGCGCTCGTCCTTGCCCAGCGCATCGCGCAGGCCGCTGTAGCCATCCGGTGCGTAGCCGATCTGGAAGCGCGCGCGGTTCGCTTCGTCCACGCCACGGCTTTCCAGATACGCGCGTGCCTTCTCGCTGCCTTCCAGATTCTTCTGGAAGAACCTGGTGGCGGCGTCCAGCGCCGAGTACAGCTCGCGGCTGTCGTCCTGCTGCTGGGGGCTGCGCGGGTTTTCGTTGCGCGGCACGTCCATGCCGGCACGCTTGGCCAGTTCATCCACCGCGTCGAGGAACTCGAGGCGGTCGTAGCTCATCAGGAAGCTGATCGCGGTGCCGTGCGCGCCGCAGCCGAAGCAGTGATAGAACTGCTTGGTGGGCGAGACCGTGAACGAGGCCGAGCGCTCGTCATGGAACGGGCAGCGTGCGGCGTATTCCTTGCCCTGGCGCTTCAACGGCACGCGGCTGCCCACCACCTCGACGATGTCGGTGCGGGCCAGCAGGTCGTCGATGAAAGCGTCGGGGATACGGGCCATGGGCAACAGGGCAGGGCGCGGTACAGGACCACGCGACGGAACCGGGGGCGGTTGCCCTAGTTTACCCCCTGTCGGGCACCTGGCTGGCGGTGGCCGGATCGATGCCGGCGGCGGCCAGGTGATGGCGCGCGCGCAGGCGCTCATCGATCACCGCGGTCATCAGCGCGCCAACGAAGAAGACCACGGTCGCGTAATAGATCCAGACCAGTGAGATCACCAGCGCGCCCATCGAGCCGTAGGCACTGCCGGGGGCCACGGTGGCGATGTAGACGCCGATGCCGTAGCGGCCCAGTGCGAACAGTGCCGAGGTGATGACGCCGCCGATGAAGGCCTGGCGCCATGCCACGCGGCGGTCGGGCAGGTAGTGGTACATGAAGGCGAACCCCACCGCGTACAGCAGCAGGCTGGTGACGTAGCCCAGCGCGGGGAGGATCGAGGGCAGTTGCGCGAAGGCCACCTGCAGTACCGTGGTGGCAGTCATCGACAGGATCAGCAGGAAGCCCAGGGCCAGCACCACGCCGAACGAGAACACACGCTTGCGCAGCCAGGCCTTGATGCCCTCCAGGCGCTCGCCACTGGTGCGGAAGATCAGGTTGAGCGCGTTCTGCAGCTGCGCGAACACGGCGGTGGCGCCGACGAACAGCAGCAGCGTGCTCCACAGCCCCGCCAACGAGCCGACGTCGGGCTGGTTGTCGGCGTTCTTCAGGACGGTTTCGGCCACCGTAGCCGCGCTGCTGCCAGCCACCGAGCTGATCTGGTCGATCAGCGCCTGCTGTGCCGGCGGGTACAGCGAAGCGGTCAACCACAGCAGCAGCACCAGCAGCGGGGCCATCGACAGCAGGGCGTAGAAGGAAACGGAGGCGGCCTGGGTCAGCACGTCGACGTCGATGAAGCGCTTGGCCACCGCCATCGGAAAACTGTCCTGCAGACGCTTGAGGTACTTGTGCAGGGACACGGGAACGTTGGGCTCGGGTTCAACCATGGGTGTGGTTGTAGCAGGCGAGCGACGAAGGTGCGGTGAAGCGGGTGCATCAATGGGGTCAGAGCCCTTTCGCGTTGCGAAAGGGATCCGACTCCGTGTACCGGATTACGCCAGCTGCTGCTTGACCAGCTTGGACACCAGCCCCATGTCGGCCTGGCCAGCGAGCTTGGGCTTCAGTGCGCCCATCAGCTTGCCCATGTCGGCCGGGCCGGAGGCGCCGGTCTCGGCGATGGCGGCCTGGATGGCGGCCACGATCTCGGCTTCGCCCATCTTGGCCGGCAGATAGGCTTCGATGACCACGATCTCGGCGCGCTCGATCTCGGCCAGGTCTTCGCGGTTGGCCGCTTCGTACTGGCTGACCGAGTCCTTGCGCTGCTTGACCATCTTGTCGAGCACGGCGATCACGGCGGTGTCATCCAGCTCGATGCGCTCGTCCACTTCGCGCTGCTTGATGGCGGCATTGATCAGGCGGATCACGCCCAGCTTGTGCTTCTCGCCCGCCTTCATGGCGGCCTTCATGTCTTCGGTGAGCTGCTGCTTCATGCTCATGAGGAACCTCGTGGTGGTAGGTGGGGCGGGGCGGATGCCCGAACCCGGAAACGCAAAAAGCCGGCGACGCTCGCGCGTGCCGGCTCCGGCTCCATCGCGACGGGCAGGCCCGCCGCAATGAAGATGCGTCCGATCAGTACAGGCGCTGACGCTTGGTGACGTCGCGCGACGAGCGGCGCAGCTGACGCTTCACAGCAGCGGCGGCCTTGCGCTTGCGCTCCTGGGTCGGCTTTTCGTAGAACTCGCGCTTGCGGGTTTCGGCCAGCACACCGGCCTTTTCGCAAGTGCGCTTGAAGCGGCGAAGAGCAAACTCGAAGGGCTCGTTCTCGCGGACTTTGACGCTGGGCATGGAATCTCCGGGACACAGTAGAACCGGGTCACGCCCGGCGAGCCGCACATTATAGCGGCGAATCGACAAACTGCAAGCGGCCAACCCTGAATACGGGCCGGCGGTTCGAAAGCAGTGAGATCTGCACGTCCCCCGAGGGGGCGGCAGGGGCGTCATAATAGCAGGCATGCGAGTCCTTGGCATCGAATCTTCCTGTGATGAGACCGGCGTGGCGGTGTATGACACCGACCTGGCCGGCAGCGCGGCCCTGCGCGCCCATGCGGTCTACAGCCAGATCGCCCTGCACGCCGAATACGGTGGCGTGGTGCCCGAGCTGGCCAGCCGCGACCACGTCCGCAAGCTGCTGCCGCTGGTGCGCCAGACCCTGGCCGACGCCGGCCTGGGCGTGGGCGATATCGATGGTGTGGCCTACACCGCCGGGCCTGGTCTGGTCGGCGCGTTGCTGGTCGGCGCCGGCGTGGCCCGATCGCTGGCCTGGGCGCTGGAGGTACCGGCCGTCGGCGTACACCATATGGAAGGCCACCTGCTGGCTCCGCTGATGGAAGACGACCCGCCGGAAGCGCCGTTCGTGGCGCTGCTGGTGTCCGGTGGCCATACCCAGCTGGTGGCGGTGGACGCGATCGGCCAGTACCGCCTGCTGGGCGAAACCCTGGACGATGCGGCTGGCGAGGCCTTCGACAAGACCGCCAAGCTGATGGGCCTGCCGTACCCGGGCGGCCCGCAGCTGGCCAGGCTGGCCGAGCAGGGCACGCCGGGCGCGTACCGCTTCGCGCGGCCGATGACCGACCGCCCGGGGCTGGATTTCAGCTTCTCCGGCCTGAAAACCCAGGTCCTGATGGCCTGGCGCGACAGCGACCAGAGCGAGCAGACCCGCGCCAACATTGCCCGGGGCTTTGAGGACGCGGTGGTCGAGACCCTGTCAATCAAGTGCGAGCGCGCGCTGGAAGCGGCCGGGACCAACGTGATCGTGGTTGCCGGCGGTGTAGGTGCCAACAAGCGCCTGCGCGCCCGCCTGCAGCAGATGGCCGAGCGCCTCGGCGGCCGCGCCTGCTTCCCGCGGCCTGCACTGTGCACCGACAACGGCGCGATGATCGCCTTCGCTGGCGCACTGCGGCTGCAGGCTGGCCAGCACAGCCCGCCGAAGGTGGATGTGACCCCGCGCTGGGACATGGCGACCCTGCCGGCGGTCTGAGCCGGTAGCGCCGGGCCACGCCCGGCGGACGCTTTACGGACGCCCGGCCAACGGCGACGCCGCCCATACCGTCGTCGCCCGCTCATGGCGCTGCAGCCACCCCAGGGTGTGCGGGCAGCGCGCATGGATCAGCCGCCCGATCGCGGCCAGATCGGCGCCGATGTCGCGCTCGAGGATGGGCTCGTGATGGGCGATGCGGTTGCGCAGGTGGCGGATGCGGTCGAGGTCGGCATGGATGGACCGACGAAGGACGGACAGCGGCACCGAGGGTGCGTGTGGCAGCGCCAGGCCCATGGTCCCGGCCCAGATCGAATGCTCGAACCGTCGAGCGAACAATTGCTGCCAGAAGCCGAATCGCAGTTTGGCGATGACCTCCGGTACATCCCGCGGAGCTCCGGCGCTGCCGCGGACTTTGCATAGCGAGGCAAGGGCGCCTTCGGCAGGAAGGCTGCGCAGCAGCGCTGGATGCCAGGGCCAGCATCGACCATAACGATGCACCAGTGCCGTAGCGGCTGCATTGCGGATCACAACTTCACAGATGTGCAACGGTGGCAGGAGAGCAGCACACATCTGCATGTTCCAGGCATAGAGCGTGGCGGGATCGGATTCGCAACGAGAAGCGATGCGCTCGTAGGTCGACCATCTCTGCCGGGATAGTGCTGCCTGCAGGATCCTGCTTTCCTTCATCAACTCACTCCCAGGGAACGTGGTTTCACGTTGACCCTGGGAACGAGGTAGGAACATCAGAAAACGGCATCATGATCGTCAGTGTTTTTTCGTGGATCGGCTCGGTTTTTCGGCCGGTCGTCTGCCGTGACGCATTTGCCAATTGACTGGTCTGGGGGGCACTCCTAACCTTGCGGCGTGTGCTCCGGGACTCGCGGCTGGATTCCAGCTTCCCCTGGGGACGTTGAGAGGTACCAAAGGGCCCCGCTAGCAGGGCCCTTTGTCTTTTGAGACACCGGCACAGTCGTAATCGCCTCTTGTTCAGCAGGCCTGACCTGCTTCAATTTCAAAGCCTGCGCCACCGGACCCGCGGCTGTTCAACAGCCCCCCCGGGGACAAACGGTAGTACCAAAGGGCCCTGCTAGTGGGGCCCTTTGTTTTTTCCGGCGCCGTCTCCCTGTCGGCCGCTCACCGCCCGTTCCGGGCAGGGTCACCGCCGTGCCGTTACCATGGCCGCCTGTATTGGCGCTGGTAACCGCAATGGACAAGGTTTTCATCGAGGGGCTGACGATCGACGCCCTGATCGGTATCTACGATTGGGAGCGACGGATCCGCCAGGACCTGGTGTTCGACCTGGAAATGGGCTTCGACAACCGTCGCCCTGCGGCCACCGACGACATCGCCCACACCCTGAACTACAAGGCGGTGAGCAAGCGCCTGGAGCAGTTCGTGCGCGAGTCGGAGTTCGGCCTGGTCGAGACGCTGGCCGAGCGCTGCGCGCAGATCGTGCTGGACGAGTTCGACGTGAAGTGGCTGCGCCTGAAGCTGAGCAAGCCGGGCGCGGTGCGCGGCGCGCGCGCGGTGGGCGTGATCATCGAACGCTCGCGGGACTGATCCGGTAAATCCGGCCGCCGGCCGGCAACCCCAACAACAACGACAAAGCAAGGAGACAACGGATGGTGGATGCGGTGGTGGCGGTACAGTGGCTGGAACGGCTGCAGAACACACTGGAACCCTATCCCGGCGCCTACCTGGCGTTGATGATCTCGGCGCTGCTGATCGCCGCCGGCCTGGCCAATTGGGTGACCAAGCGCATCCTGCTGCGTGGCCTGCGGCGCCTGTTGCAGCGCCTTCCAGGTGCCGAGTCCGGCCGCGGCAGCCACTTGATGCGGGTGATTTCGCGCCTGTCCAACGTGGTGCCCAGTCAGGTGATCGCTTCGGGCATCACCCTCATCCCCGACCTGCCGCCCAGCCTGGTCAACGTCATCATCAAGCTGTGCATCGTGTGGGCCGTACTGACGGTGTCGATGGCGTTCTCGCATGCGCTGGACGCGGCCAACAGCCTGTACGAGCGCAAGCCCGATGCGCGCAACAAGCCGATCAAGGGCTACCTGCAGGTGGTCAAGATCGTGGTGTTCGTGGCCGCCGGCCTGTCCATCGTCGCCACCCTGCTTGGGGTGAAGCTGGGCCCGCTGGTGACCGGCCTTGGCGCCGCCACCGCGGTGCTGATGCTGATCTTCCAGGACACCATCCTGTCACTGGTGGCCAGCGTGCAGATCAGTGGCGATGGCCGCGTGCGCATCGGCGACTGGATCGAGATGCCCAGCCAGAACGCCGACGGTGACGTCATCGACATCGCCCTGCACACCATCACCGTGCAGAACTTCGACAAGACCATCACCACCATCCCGACCAAGAAGCTGGTGACCGAGTCGTTCAAGAACTGGCGCGGCATGCAGGAGGCCGGTGGCCGCCGGATCAAGCGCGCGCTGTACCTGGACCAGCACAGCGTCGGCTTCCTGGACGAGGGCGACCTGGCCTTCCTCGGCGAATTCGCGCTGCTGCGCGACTACCTGCGTGAGAAGGAACAGGAGCTGGGGCAGTGGAACGGGCGCCTGCGCGAGCAGGGCGTGGCCGAGGTCAACAGCCGCCGCGTGACCAACCTGGGCACCTTCCGCGCCTACGTGGAGCGCTACCTGCGCAGCCACCCGGGCATCCATACCGACATGACCCTGCTGGTGCGGCAGCTGCAGCCCACCACCGAAGGCCTGCCGCTGGAGCTGTACTGCTTCACCCGCAGCACCGCCTGGAGCGAGTACGAGGCCGTGCAGTCGGACATCTTCGACCACCTGCTGGCGATTCTGCCGGCGTTCGGCTTGCGGGTGTTCCAGGCCTCCAGCGATGCCATGTTGATGGCCGGGCAGCGCCAGATGGCCGGCTCGGAGTAAGCTGCGGTGCTCCCGGTGGGACCATACGGGCCCCGCTGTTGGCTGAAACTGAACGAAGAAACCTCTCGCCAAATGGCTCGGGATCGCTAGAATGCCGGGCTTGTAAACGTTTTCATCAAGGACTGCCGGTGGCCTCCGATCGCATCGAATCCCTCATTGCCCAGATGACCGTCGAGGAAAAGGTCGGCCAGCTGGGTGTCTTCGCGGACATGGTCCGCCCGTTCGCCCCGGACGTGAACCCGGAAGCCAACGTGCGCAATGCCGACCAGGTGCTGCAGCAGGTGCGCGAGGGCAAGGTCGGCTCGCTGTTCAACGGCGTGGGCGCCGAGTTGGGCCGCCGCATCCAGCAGGTCGCCACCGAGGAGAGCCGCCTGGGCATCCCGGTGATCCTGGCCGCCGACGTCATCCACGGCATGCGTACCGTGTTCCCGATTCCGTTGGGCGAGGCCGCCAGCTTCGAGCCGGACCTGGCCGAGCGCACCGCGCGCGCCACCGCCATCGAAGCCACCGCTGCCGGCCTGCACTGGACCTATGCCCCGGCCGTGGACATCGCCCGCGACCAGCGCTGGGGCCGGGGTGCCGAAGGTGCCGGTGAGGACGTGGTGCTGGGTTGTGCGTTCGCCGCCGCCCGCGTGCGTGGCTTCCAGGGCAGCGACCTGCGCGCCGCCGATTCGCTGCTGGCCACGCCGAAGCACTTCGCCGCCTACGGCGCGGTGATGGCCGGCATGGAATACAACATGGTGGACATCTCGCCGCAGACCCTGCGCGATGTGCACCTGCCGCCGTTCAAGGCCGCCTTCGAGGCCGGCGCGATCACCGTGATGTCCTCGTTCAATGACATCAACGGCGTGCCGGCCAGTGCCAACGCTGAACTGCTGACCGACATCCTGCGCGGCGAATGGAAGTTCCCGGGCGTGGTGATCTCCGACTACACCGCCGACATGGAGCTGGTCGCCCACGGCTATGCAGCCGACGACCGCGATGCCACCGCCAAGGCATTCACCGCCGGCCTGGACCTGAGCATGCAGAGCGGCTTCTACGCCGAGCACCTGCCGGGCCTGGTCGAGAGCGGCGAAGTGCCGATGGCGGTGCTGGATGAAGGCGTGCGCCGCATCCTGTGGCTGAAGGAAACCATCGGCCTGTTCGACGACCCGTACCGTTCGCTGGACCCGGCGCGCGAAGCGGATACCTCGCATATCGCTGCGCATGATGAACTGTCGCGCGATGCCGCGCGCCGTTCGATCGTGCTGCTGAACAACCGCGACAACGTGCTGCCGCTGCAGAAGACCGGGCAGAAGATCGCGCTGATCGGCCCGTTCGTGCAGGACCGCGAGAACATCGAAGGCTGCTGGACGCTGTTCGGCGACAAGCAGCGTTACGTCGACCTGGAAACCGGCGTGCGTGCCGCCATCGGCGACGAAGCGCTGCTGGAAATCGTGCCGGGCTGCGAACTGGAAGCGGCCATTCCGGGCGGTACCGAAGCGGCGGTGGCTGCCGCGCTGCGCGCCGATGTGGTGGTGCTGGCGCTGGGCGAACCGCAGCGTTACAGCGGTGAAGCGCAGTCGCGCGTGGAGATCACCCTGCCGCCGGCACAGCAGGCACTGGCCGAGGCCGTGGCGATGACCGGCAAGCCGCTGGTGGTGCTGCTGCGCAATGGCCGCGCGCTGGCGCTGCAGGGCGCGGTGCGCAATGCGCAGGCCGTGGCGGTGACCTGGTACCTGGGTACGCAGACCGGCCATGCCGTGGCCGATGTGCTGTTCGGTGACTACAGCCCGTCCGGCCGCCTGCCGGTCAGCTTCCCGCAGGTGTCCGGCCAGCAGCCGTACTTCTACAACCACCCGCGCACCGGCCGTCCGGAGCTGCCGACCATGTCGGAGTTCAAGGCCCGCTGGCGCGAGATTCCGAACGAGCCGCTGTACCCGTTCGGCCACGGCATCGGCTACACCACCTTCGCCTACGGCGTGCCGCAGCTGAGTGCTGTGCAGCTTGGCTGGGACGACACCCTGACCATCACCACCACGCTGACCAACAGCGGTGATGTGGCCGGGGAGGAAGTGGTGCAGTTGTACATCCACGACCGCGTGGCCAGCCGCGTACGTCCGGTGCGTGAGCTGAAGGACTTCCGCAAGGTGGCGCTGCAGCCGGGCGAGTCTGCCGACGTGGTGTTCACCCTGACCCGCGAGCAGTTGGCGTTCACCGGCCGCGATGGCGTGCTGCGTGCCGAGCCGGGCCAGTTCGACCTGTGGGTCTGCGCCTCGTCGGCCGCCGGCGAAGCCGTGCAGTTCGAACTGCTGAAGGCCTGATCAGAAAAAAGGGGACGGAGGGGATTAAGTCGTTTGTGCCACTAACGACTTAATCCCCTCCGTCCCCTTTTTGTTGCCGTCACTGTGGCGGCGCTACCATCGGGCTTCCTGTTTCGATGGAGTGCGCGTATGCGCCGGATGGCCTACCTGATTCCCGCTCTGCTGCTCGCGGCCTGTTCGCAGCCTGAGCCGCCGGCGCAGCCTGCGGCGGATGCGCCGCCGCCGATGGAAGCGAACGCGGCAGCGACGCCTGCCGCTGAACCGGCGGCGCCGGCTGCCGAACCTGCCGCCGCCGCACCGGCTGCGGAGGCGCCCGCCGAGGACGCGCGTGCGCGCATCGAATCGCTGCTCGGCGATGCCGCGCAGTTCGAGAAGGTCTTCAACGCGTTCAAGACCGCCGTGGTCGGCGGTGATCGTGCCGCGGTGGTCGAGCAAGTGCGCTTCCCGTTGAACATCAGCGACGGAAAGAAGATCACTGGCCCCGGTGAGTTCCAGCGGAACTACGAGAAGATCATTACCCCGGCGGTGGTCAAGGCAGTGTCGGAGCAAGACTTCGGCAAGGTCTTCGTCAACCAGCAGGGCGTGATGATTGGCGATGGACAGGTGTGGTTGAACGGAACGTGCCTGGACAAGGCCTGCACGCAGACCGAGGTGAAGGTCATCACCATCCAGTGAACGCAGACGGCCCCGCACGCGGGGCCGTTGCGGAGAAACGTGCCGGCCAGCGGCCGGCGGCACCTCATGCCTTCGGCGTGAGCTTCAGCAGGCGCGCCTTGCTGCCGTCTTCCAGCAGCCACAGGGCGCCATCCGGGCCCTGTTCCACTTCGCGGATGCGCTCGCCCATGTTGAAGCGTTCGGCTTCGCGCGCGCTGTCGCCATCAAAGGCCACGCGCACCAGCGAGGTGGACGACAGGCCGCCGATGAAGCCGCTGCCCTTCCACTGCGGGAACAGGCTGCCGCTGTAGATCATGAAGCCGGCCGGCGAGATCACCGGCGTCCAGGTCACCTTCGGGGCGGCGAATTCCGGGCGGGTGTCGTGGTCGGGAATCGGACGGCCGTCGTAGTGGTCACCGTTGGAAACGATCGGGTAGCCGTAGTTGGCGCCACGCACGATCAGGTTCAACTCGTCGCCACCGGCGGGTCCCATCTCATGCGCCCACAGCTTGCCGTTGGCGTCGAAGGCCATGCCCAGGATGTTGCGATGGCCCAGCGACCACACCTGTGCGGCAACCCCGCCCTGTGAGGCGAACGGGTTGTCGGCGGGCAGGCTGCCATCGTCGTTGAGGCGGATGATCTTGCCGAGGTTGCTGCCCATGTCCTGGGCCGGATCGAACTTCTGGCGCTCGCTGGAACTGATCCACAGCTTGCCGTCCGGGCCGAACGCGAGGCGATGCCCGTAGTGGCCCTCGCCGCTGACCTTGGGGCTCTGCCGCCAGATCACTTTCAGGTCCTTCAGCTGGCCACCCCCGTCGGCATCCAGTGCCAGCGTGGCCCGGGCCACCGCGGCACCGCGGGTGTCGAGCGTGCCTTCCTCGGCGTAGCTGACGTAAACAACATGATTCTGGGCGAAGTCCGGGTGCAGGATGATGTCGCCGAAGCCACCCTGGCCACCATAGGCGACCTTGGGAACGCCGGTGATCTCGTGCTTCTGTCCGTTGGCCGGGTCCAGGTGCTGCAGCGTGCCGCGCTTTTCGGTGACCAGCAGGCTGCCGTCGGGCAGGAAGGTCATCGCCCAGGGCTGGTCGAAGCGGCTGACGTCGGTGGCGGTGAACGGCCGCTGGTCGGTGGCGGTGGCTGCAGGCGCTGTGGCCTGGGCGGTACCCGAAGCCGGATCGGCGGCGTTGCAGGCGGAGGTGGCGAGGATCGGTACGAGGCCGAGGGCGAGCAGCAGGGGCGTACGGGTCATGGGTATCTCCAGGGCGGGGATGCGGATGGCCGGGCTGCTCCTTGTATACCACCGCAGCCGTTACCGTCGTGGCCCGAAGGTCCTGCGCCCCCTGTGCGGCAGCGGCGGGATCGTCTAGGGTGGGCACGCCCGGGCAAGCATGCCCGTCTGCCTGCCAAGGACCTGCAATGAATACTGCCATGCCTCACAAGCCCTCCACCGCCTTCATCGCCGCCTCGTGGGTGGCCCTGCTGCTGGGTGCGGCGGCGTACCTGATCGGCCTGTTCAATGCCACGATGGCGCTCAACGAGAAGGGCTACTACCTGACCCTGCTGCTGTTCGGCCTGTTCGCGGCGGTGTCGCTGCAGAAGAGCGTGCGCGACCGCGTCGAAGGCATTCCGGTCAGCGGCCTGTATTACGCGCTGTGCTGGTTCGCGTTGTTGTCGGCGCTGATGCTGCTGCTGGTCGGCCTGTGGAACGCCACGCTGGCACCCAGCGAGAAGGGCTTCTACGGCATGGCGTATGCGTTGTCGTTGTTCGGTGCGGTGGCTGTGCAGAAGAACACCCGCGACCTGATCGCCGCCGGTGGTGGCGAGAGCAAGCGCAGCGCGATCGTGCCGCCGCTGCCTGAACAGGAATGATTCGGTAGCGCCGAACCCATGCTCGGCTCAGCCGAGCATGGCTCGACCCTAAACGTGGGGCGAGAGCCGAGCGTAGGCTCGGCTCTACAGCAGCCTGGTGCTATCGCTTCAAGCGCGGATCCGCCAGCTGCGCTTCGTCCCAGCCACGGCGCACGGCGTTGCGTGCCTGCGCCCAGTCCAGGCGACTGCGGCCACGTTCGCTGGCCCAGCGCGATTCCAGTTCGCGCTCCACTTCCTCGTAGGCGCGGATCATGTCCTGCGCGCGCGCGGCATGGCCGATCCGGTAGGCCGGCTCGTAGTCCTCGAAGAACAGTTGGTCGTCGTAGTACGGCTCGGCGGTGTAGCGCTCGCGCCAATAGTCGCTGACCGCGTCGCGCGGCGTGCTGTCGTCCGGTACGCGGCCGGGAATCTGGTACTCGGTCATGAAAAGGCTCCGTTGTGGACGAAGCCTGATCGTGCCTGCGTGGCGGTTAACGGTCCGGTCCGACAGCGTGATTGCCAGATCAATCCGCCGGGCATGGCCCGGCGCTCCGTTCACCCGGCGTCCGCATCCTTGCGCGGCAGCGTGTAGATCACCGCGCCAATGACGAACGCGACCAGTGCAGCGGCGATGTTCTGCCAGCTGGCACTGGCGAACAGGGCCAGGCACAGCAGCAGCGCCAGTATCGGAATCAGCGGGCCACCGGGCAGCTTCAACGCGCCTGGGCGATCCGCGTAGCGCTTGGCCAGCACCAGGACGGCGGCAGCGGTGCCGATGTAGGCGAACAGGCGCGTGGTCATCGACAGCAGGGCGAGCTGCACGAACGAACCGGACAGCGCCAGTCCGAGCGCGATCAGGCCCTGGCACAGGATCGATGCGGCCGGCGTATGGAAGCGCGGATGCACCTGCGCCAGGATCTTCGGGCCGTAGCCATCGCGGGCCAGTGCGAACAGGAATCGCGGGCCCATCATCATCGTGTTGCTGTTGGTACCCAGGATGGAGATGGTCGCGCCGATGGTGAGGATCAGTGCCAGGGCCTCGCCGCCGAAACCGGCTGCGGCGTCGGCCAGCGGCGTGGCCGAGCTGGCCAGGCCGGCCAGCGTACCCTGCGCCACCACCTGCACCGCGCCATAGATGACGGTGACAGTGATGATCATGGTGATCAGCGCGAACGGAATATCGCGGCGTGGATTGCGGTACTCGCCGGCCGCGGCCGGGATGTTCTCGAAGCCGGCGTAGGCGTACAGCAGCAGCAGGGCGGCCTCGCCCATCCGTTGCAGGTCATGCGGGTCCGGGCGCTGGCCGGAGAAGGCCAGCTGTGGATCGATATAGAACGCGCCGATGGCCACGAACAGCAACAGCGGCAGCATCTTGCCGATCACCAGCACCACGCCGGTGCGCGCGGCCGAGCGCACGCCGATGATGTTGACGCCGGTCAGGAAGCCCAGCGACACCACGATCACCGCGATGCGACCCATGCCGGCGCCGGCCCACGGCCAGAAGCGCGCGACCGCATCGGCCAGCGCGTTGCTCAATGCGGCCGCCGAGCTGATGCGGGTCAGCCAGATCATCCAGCCGATCTCGAACCCTGCGAAGCGGCCGAAGGCCTCGCGTGCGTAGAGGTAGCTGCCACCGGGTTCATCGAAGTAGCTGGCGGCCTGCGCGTAGCACAGCACCAGCAGCGCGACGACGATGCCAGCGGCGACCACGCCCCACAGGCTGAAGGGGCCGAGCAGGGCAACGGTGGCGGCCGGCAGCAGGTAGATACCGCTACCGATCACATCGTTGATCGACAGGCCGACGATCTGCCAGCGGCTGACCGCGCGCTGCAGCTGTGGTTCGTCCTGCGCGCTCAACGGGCGTCTCCGCTCAGCGCGGGCAGCTGCCACTGCGCCTCCAGTCGCTGGTACTCGGTGCGCGGCAGCAGCACGAAGCGCGGCGTATCCTGCGGCCGCAGCCAGTCCAGCAGCGCCTGCATGCGCGCTTGTGGCATGGCGGTACAGCCGGCGGTGGCCTCGCCGGGCGTGCGCCACAGATGGGCGAAGATGCAGCTGCCCTTGCCGGGCTGGTTGTCCGGGTTGTGGGCGATGACGAAGCCCTCCCGGTAGCGCACGTCGCCCTTGTTGTGCAGATCCAGCCGCATCGGCTCGGTGGAGCCCTTGATCGCTGCACTGCCGACTTTCTTCTCATCGACGATGCGGTTGTAGAACGGCGAACCGGGCACGTCCATGCAGTAGCTGCTGTCCAGCATCGGCTGGTAAGGCATTGCGGTGCCGGGGCGTGTGACGGCATAGCCGAACGCACTGCCGAGCGCGAATATGCCGGCCGGGCTGCGACCGTCTCCTTCCTGCTTCTGCGGGCCATCGGCCTGTGCCGGATGCAGGCCCAGTCCCCAGGCGCTGCCGGTACGGCCGAGCGCCACCGGGAACGCCTGTCCGTGCGTGTGCCAGCCCTTGCCATCGCGCACATAGGCCTGCAGCTGCCCTTGGGTACTGTCCCAGCCATCGCTGGTGACCACGATCAGCTGGCGCGCGCCATCCAGCGGCGCCGCCTGAACGGACACCGTCGCAGCAAGCAGCAGCGCAGCGGTAGCGAGGCGAACCAGCGATTTCATCAACAGGTGCTCCGGTCAGGAATCCAGCAGGTGGTCGATCCGCTCCAGGTTCACCGCCAGCTGCTGCTGGCGGTCCGGATTGGTGTGGCAGAGCAGCACGAACAGGAAATCGAGCAGGGCGTGCATGGCGCTACGGTACAGCAGCTGCGCGACCTGCGGCGTGCGGTCGTGCGCGCAGACCGCCAGTGCCGCATCAGCATGCGCGCGCAGCGGGTTGGCAGTGTGGCGGGTAATGGAAATCACCTTGCCACCCATGTCCTGGAACTGCCGCGACAGCTGCGAAAGCTGCGGCAGGTTGCCGAATTCGGAGAACACCAGCAGCACATCGCCGGGGCGTGCGGCCGACAGGTTGGCCAGCATCAGGATCGGGTCGGTATGCGGCACGACCAGCAGGCCGAGCAGCGACAGCCGCATGGCGAACTCGCGGGCGAACAGGCCGTCGTCACCCAGGCCATGGACGAACAGCTTGGGTGCGCCGTCGAGCAGCTGCACGATGCGCTCGATCTCCTCGCGTGGATTGGCCTGGCGTGTTTCCTCCTCGGCCTGCGCCTTGCTGCGGCGCAGGGCCTCGCCCAGGCGCAGGTAGTCATCGCCGCTGTCGGGTTCGCTGGGCACCTGTTGTGGATCGGCACCGGCGCGGGCCACGTCCTGGCCGATCGAGTACTTCAGGTCCGGGTAGCCCTTGAAGCCGAGCTTCTGGCTGAACTTCACCACGCTGGACTGGCTGATGCCCAGCGCACTGGCCAGCTGCTGCGATGAGTAGTCGCGCAGCAGGTGGGCGTTGTCGAGGATGAAGTCGGCGATGCGGCGCTCGATGGCAGACATCTGCCCGCGCTCGGTGCGGATCTTCAGCAGGGGCGGCATGCGGGGCGTCCGGGCATGTGTAGGCGCGTTGCGGTTGGCAGCGTAGAGCGTGTCATGGAATGGGTCGGGCGGGTTCCAGCCTCGAAGAGGTTACGGAGCGCAGTTGTTGCCTTTGACGTTGAGTCCGCCTTCAAGCGAGCCGAGCACCGCAGGTCCGGCGAGGGCGAAGAGGTGCGGGTGTCTGAGCGCAGCGAGTTCCCGCGCCGTCCCTCGACGGGCCGAGGAGCGCAGGGAACCGGTGCGTAGCACCGGCTCGCGGTCGGCGGAGCGTTTCTTTTGGTTACTTTTCCTTTCGCGAAAAGAAAAGTAACGCCCGACCCAACGTCAGTGGCACGCCAGGCCAACCGCAAGGCAGAAATCACCCCAGCATCTCCAGCCCACGCACTTCGGTGATACCCAGCCCCGGCACCTCGCTGATGCTGATCTCCGATTCGTTGAAATGCACGCCGCCGCTGACCGGATCGAACTGGCCCAGCGAGGGACCGTCGAGGTCGACCTTGGTGATCACATCGCTCTTGGCCACGGCCAGGTGCACGGCCGCGGCCACGCTGATGCTCGATTCGATCATGCAGCCGATCATGCACGGCACGCCGTAGATGCCGGCGATGTCGGCGATGCGGATCGCGTTGGACAGCCCGCCGGTCTTCATCAGCTTGATGTTGATGATGTCGGCCGCGCGCTGCTGGATCAGGTCCATCACCTGGCTCGGGCTGAACACGCTCTCGTCGGCCATGACCGGCGTGTTGACGCGGTCGGTGACGTACTTCAGGCCGCTGATGTCGGCGGCCTTCACCGGCTGCTCCAGCAGCTCCAGTACCACGCCGGCTTCCTCCAGCGTGCGCATCGCATGCACCGCCTGCTTGGCGGTCCAGCCCTGGTTGGCGTCCAGGCGCAGCAGGGCGCGGCCCTCCACGGCGGCGTGGATTGCCTTGACCCGTTCGATGTCCAGTCCGATGTCCTTGCCGACCTTGATCTTCAACGACTCGAAGCCGCGTTCGATCGCCGACAACGAATCGGCCACCATCTTGTCGATGTAGTCCACGCTGATGGTGATGTCAGTGGTGATCACCGGGTCGCCGCCACCGAGCATCTGGTACAGCGGGGCACCGTGCAGCTGCGCCCATAGGTCGTACAGCGCGATCTCCACCGCGGCCTTGGCGCTGGTGTTGCGCTCCATCGCGGTCTGCACCAGCGTGCACAGGTGGTTGAGGTTGACCACGTCCTGGCCGATCAGGCGCGGGGCGATGAAGTGGCGGATCGCTTCGATGATCGAGCCGTGCGTATCGCCGGTGATCACTGCGGTGGCCGGGGCTTCACCATAGCCGGTGTTGCCGCTGTCGGTGCGGATCAGCACCACCACGTCTTCCACGGTCTCCACCGTGCGCAGCGCGGTCTTGAACGGTGTCTTCAACGGCACGCGCAGCATGCCCAGTTCGATGGCGGTGATCTTCATTCAGGAGTCTTGGCCCGCAGGCGCTGGATGTTGGTGATGCGGTCGATGTAGCGGACGGTGTCGCTGGCCATCATCGGCTCCAGCGGCGTGACCGAAACACCATTGAGATGGGCCTGCACGCGTTTGCCGTCGGTACCGAACCAGCTGCCGCCCGCCGTATCGTGGATGACCCAGGTGCGGCCCTCGACGTGGCCGATGGCCATCATCACATGACCGGGAATGTAGACCAGGTCGCCCACCTGCAGGCTGGCGACGGCACGGTCGCGCACCGCCTTGCCGTCCTTGCCGGTGAACGGCAGGCGGTCCAGCGCCGGACTGACCGCCTGCGCGCTGGTATTGCGCGGCAGCAGCACGCCAAAGCTGCGGTAGATCTCGGAGACGAAACCGCTGCAGTCGCGGGTGTCGTAGTCGTGGCCCCAGCCGTAGCGTTCGCCGAGGAACTTGAAGCCCTGCTGCAGCAACAGGCGCGGGGTCAGCGGCAGGTAATCGGCGGCGGTGTCCTGCGAGCGCGGCAGCAGCGCCGGCACCAGCTTCAATCGGCCATCGGCCTCGCGTACCGGCAACTGCACCACCCACGAGGCGTGGGCCTGCTGGCCGTTCACCGGCTCTGACGCGGGCCAGTCGGCCAGCACCGGCAGGCGCACGCCCATGTCCAGCTGCAGGCGCGAGACGCGCGGCTCCTCCGGGGTATAGGCGGTCTGCGCGGTGGCGCCGGTGACGATCCGGTACGGTCCCTTCGCGCCGTAGCCGAGCACCGTGGCCTTGTCGCCGCTGGCGATGGCGTCGGCTTCGATCCACGCGCTGTAGCGCTCGCTGTGCACGAACAGCCAACGGCCATCGGTACTGCGATGGACCACGGCCACCTTGTCGCCGGGGAACAGTGCCGATTCCTGGAAGCGGTCGATGTCGGTGTCACCGACGCTGCTGAAGACGCGCTCGCGGGTGGGGAAGGTGCGCAGCGCGGCACGCTTCACCACCATCCCGTAGGCCGGTGCCACCTGGACGGGAATCGCATCGAGACCGAGGTTGGCTTCGATCGCGCTGCGCAGCGCGGGTGCGATCGCCTGGCCCTTGTCGTTGTAGAGGGCGCGGGTGGGCCAGCGCGACAGCGCGGTGATGCTGGCACGCACCGTCGCCGCATCAAGCTGGACGGGCAGTGCGGCAATGTCCTGGATGTGGCTGTCCTGCGCCCGCATCCGCGCGTTCTGCGCTGCGATCTGGGCGCGATCCAGAATCGGTGCATCGGCGCCGTCCAGGCGCGCGGCCCAGTACTGCGGGGTCAGATAGGCCTCGTGCAGGCCGATCACATAGGGCAGCGGCGCACCCGGGTCGGGCGGTGGGGCCGCCTGTGCAAAGGCCGGGGCGGCCAGCAGGCACAGGGCCAGGGTCAAGCGGCGCGGCCAATGCCGGTGCCGTTCGCGGAAAGCCAGGCTCATGCGGTGCACACCCTCCTCGAATGCCTGTTGGAATATTTATTCCTTTTGGCCGCGAAAGCAAGAATAAATTATTGACCAGCGTCCCGGCCCGTGTTACACAGCCGTTACCACCCGCGCTGGGGAAGTGTCGCTGTGGATCCTGCCGTTCGCAAACCGCGTCTGACTGCCGCCGCCGGCCTGAGTGCCGCGCTGCTGCTGTGGGTGTCGACCGCGCACGCAGCAGGCGAGCGCAGCAGCCAGCAGCGCGCGCGAGGAGTGCAGGTGATCGACCTGGTCGACAGCGGCCGTTTCCGCGACGCCGATGCGCTGCTGGCCACTACACCCGCCGCCACAGACGAGCCGTTCCAGCGCGAGCGCATGCGCCGTGTCCGCCTGGATTTCGCCCTCGACGAAAACGCCGCCAAAGACGCCGTACGGCGCGGCATTCCCGATCTGACCGACGAGGAATTTGGGCGCTGGGACCAACTCGGCCTGATCGAGCATCTCGATATCGATGGCGAGCGTTGGTACTTCAAGCGCGCACCCTCCAACCTGTTCCTGCTCAGCGACGAAGCACGCGCGCGCCGCCGCACGGATGCACCGGTGCCGCCTCCGGGCCCCAACGAAGTGCTCAACGCCCACCATGCAGGCGTGGTTGCCGCGGCCGAACAGAGTGGCCAGGCGTCGGTATTGCCGCAGCGCTATGAATTCACCCAGTCGCTTACGGTGAAAGCCGATGTGGTGCCCGCCGGTGAAACGATCCGCGCGTGGATTCCGTACCCCCGCGAGATCCCCGGCCAGCAGGAGCAGGTGCAGTGGCTGGGCAGCACCCCGGGCAAGGCGCGGGTGGCTCCGGCACATACCCAGCAGCGCACCGCCTACCTCGAAGCCAAAGCGGTTGCCGGGCGGCCAACCCGCTTCGAGATCCGCTACGCGGTCACGATCTTCGCCCGGCATACCGCGATCAACCCGGCCGTAGTGCAACCGACCCCGGCCGACCCGGCCCTGAAGCCCTACCTGGCCGAGCAGCTGCCGCATGTGCGCTTCACTCCCGCGCTGAAGCTGTTCTCCGACCAGGTGCTGCAGGGTGAAACGCGCCCGTATGAAGTGGTGCGCAGGCTGTTTGCTGCGGTCGACCGCATTCCCTGGGCCGGTGCGCGCGAGTACTCCACGATCAGCAACATCAGCGATTACGCGCTGCGGGCCGGCCATGCCGACTGCGGGCAGCAGACCCTGCTGCTGATCGCGCTGCTGCGCCTGAACGGTATTCCTGCACGCTGGCAGTCGGGCATGGTGTTCTCCGGCGACGGCAGCGGCTACAACAACCTGCATGATTGGGGGCAGGTCTACCTGGCGCCGTATGGCTGGCTGCCGATGGACGTGACCACCGGCGCACTGGCCAGTGATGTGCCGGCCCTCCGTGACTTCTATCTGGGTGGCCTCGATGGCTACCGCATCGCCTTCAACGACGATTTCGGCCAGCCCTTCGTGCCGGCCAAGCAGCACTTCCGCTCGGAAACGGTCGACTCGCAGCGCGGCGAGGCCGAGTGGGCAGGCGGCAACCTGTACTTCGACCAATGGAGCTACGACTTCCAGTGGCGGGTACTGCCAGCCAGGCAACGCTAGCGCGACACATCGCATTCCACACCATTCAATTCTTGCAGGAGAGAGCAGGGGATGAAGGCTTACAGCATCAAGCGGGCGGCGTTGTGCGTCGCCCTTGGGGCGTGTCTGGGCGTAGTGCTGCCCGGCATCGCGATGGCACAGAACGTGAGCGGCGCAGTTGCCGGCCGTGCAACCGCTGGTGACCAAGTGACCGTGGTCAGCAACAGTACGGGTCTGACTCGTACCGTTACCGTCGGCGCCGACGGCAGCTACCGCCTCGGCCAGCTGCCGGTAGGTGACTACCGGCTGCAGCTCAGCCGCGATGGCCAGAAGCTGGGCGATCAGGTTGCTGTCAGTGTGGCGGTAGGTGGTACCACCACGGTCAACCTGGCCAGTGGCGGCGGCGTCACCAATCTTGATGCCCTGCAGGTGGTCGGCACCCGAGTGGTCAACCGCGTGGACGTCTACTCCACCGAGACATCGTTCAACATCAACCGTCAGGAAATCTCGCGGTTGCCGGTGGCGCAGGACCTGTCTGCGGTCGCGCTGATGGCGCCGGGCGTGGTCGGCGGCAACTCGTCATTCGGCGGCCTGTCGTTCGCCGGTTCATCGGTGGCCGAGAATGCGGTCTTCATCAACGGCCTGAATGTCACCGACATGTACACCCGTCGCGGCTTCAGCACCGCGCCGTTCGCTTTCTTCAAGGAATTCCAGGTCAAGACGGGTGGCTACTCGGTCGAGTTCGGCCGCTCCACCGGTGGCGTGATCAATGCCGTGACCCGTTCGGGCAGCAACGAATTCGAGGGCGGCGTCGAAGTCACCGCCGAGCCCAGTGCGTGGCGCGCCAGTGGCGGCGACCACTTCCATCGTGATGGAACCCCGCATTCGTATGGCAGCCGCGACAACAACTCGTTCCTGAAGACGAACGTCTGGGGCTCGGGGCCGATCGTCAAGGACAAGCTGTTCCTGTTCGCGATGTACGAAGACCGCAACGACAAGGGACACAACACCTCGTCCGACGGCAGCACTTGGTTCAAGAATGATTCCGGCAACGGCTTCTGGGGCACCA
Source organism: Stenotrophomonas sp. HMSC10F07 (assembly GCF_001807895.1). NCBI lineage: Bacteria > Pseudomonadati > Pseudomonadota > Gammaproteobacteria > Lysobacterales > Lysobacteraceae > Stenotrophomonas > Stenotrophomonas sp. HMSC10F07. Next base: position 8,509 of record NZ_KV791378.1, on the reverse strand, counting down.
AGCTGGACTGGAACATCAACGACAACCACAGCCTGGCGCTGCTGGCGTTCTCCGACGAGGGAGACGTCACCAATGCCTCCTATGGCTACAACTGGAACGCAGACGAGCTCGGTGCATGGGGCGGTGATTCGGTCACCGAGACGGGGGGACGCAACTGGTCGGCAACGTATACCGGCCACTTCGGGCAGAACTTCACCGCGCGCGCCATGGTCGGCCAGAACAACCAGCGTGCCTTCACCAATTCATCGCTGGATCAGGCCTGCAGCCCGGTGTTCACCGACAGTACCTACGGCCCGCGCCTGGGCAAGCTGCAGGGCCTGCGCGCAGGCTGCCACCCTACGGGCACGGCAGTGGCCGAGCGTGACGATACTCGTGACGTGGCGCGACTGGACTTCGAATGGCAGCTGGGTGACCACCTGCTGCGCTTCGGTGTCGACCGTGAGCTGATGACCACAAAGCAGTCCACCCGCTACCCCGGCCCGACCGAACTGAGCTACACCGCCTACGTGGCGCGACCCGGCGATGAAGTCTGGGATGGTGCCAATGCCTACGTACCGGCTGGCGTTACCGAAATGCTGCGTGCGCGAAACCGCAAATCGGGCGGCACGTTCGAGACTGAAGCCAATGCCTTCTACGTGGAGGACATCTGGAACATCACGCCGAACCTGATGCTCAACCTCGGCGTGCGCTGGGACCGTTTCGAAAACCGCACCGCCGCCGGCAAGGCGTTCATCAAGATGGATGACCTGATCGCACCCCGCGTCGGCTTCTCGTGGGACATGCGTGGTGATGGCAGCACCAAGCTGTTCGGCAACGCCGGCCGCTACTACCTTCCGGTTACCAACAACATCAACGTGAACTTCGCCGGTGGCCTCACTGACGAATACAGCTACTACGTGCTCAACGGCTGGGAGCGGAAAACCTCGCCGACAGGCTCACCGTACATGGCACCGATCGTCGGCCAGCAGATCGGCCCGACCGACACCCGCATGAACACCGGCGGTGCCGACCTGCGCCTGAGTGTGGATCGCGACCTCAAGGCGGTCTACCAGGACGAGTACATCCTGGGCTTCCAGAACATGATCAACCAGGCATGGTCGTGGGGCGTCAACGCCACCTATCGACGGATGACCCGTGCGCTGGACGACATCCGTATCAATTACACCCCGTGCGGCCCGACCCCGAGCACGCTGTGGCCGATCGCCAACCCGAGCGAGAGCCTGACGATCTGGGGTGATAAGAGCATCGGCTGCGCCAACGAGGGCTGGATCACCATCGATACCGCCAACAGCGGTTATCGCAAGGGTGGCAGCGGTGAGGTGATCGGTTACTCCAAGCCCAAGCGCACCTACAAGGCACTGGAGTTCCAGATCGACCGTGCATGGGACGAGAAGTGGATGTTCAACGCGTCCTACCTGTGGTCGAAAAGCGAGGGCAATTTCGAAGGCCCTGTGAATTCCGATACCAACTACGGCGACACGGGCATGGTTCAGTTCTGGGACCATCCGGCCACCAACGAGCGCTATGGCGTGCTGTTCAACGACTTCCGCCACCAGTTCAAGCTGCGTGCCGCTTACGCGCTGAACAAGCAATGGTCGTTCGGAACCACGCTGCAGGTGCAGTCCGGTGGTCCCATCACGGCCTACGGCGTGATGTGGCCAAACGATTCCATCGCCGGTGGTAGTACCTCCAGCGAAGGTAGCGGTGGTGGCACCGGCTGGCTGTGCGTGGCCAACTGTTCCGGCCCGTACAACCAGCGGCAGTTCGAGTACAGCCCACGCGGTGCGTTCGGTCGCCTGCCGTGGACCTGGACCATGGGCGCCAATGTGACCTGGCGTTTGCCGGTGGAGGGCATCGACCTCAGTGCACGGCTGTCGGTGTACAACCTGTTCAACAACCAGAAGACCATCAACGTGCACCAGCGCTATGAAGCGCAGCCCGGCCAGTACCGCGAGGCGACGTTCGCCACCGGGACGCGCTGGCAGGCCCCGCGCTACACCCAGCTGGTGGTGACCTGGAACTTCTGAGGCCACGATCCGCGCCGTCCACCGTGACGGCGCGGGCAATGGAGGGGCTGCGCGCATGTACCACCTGCTGATCGTCGCGGCGGCACTGGCCGCACCGTCCGCTTCGGCGACCGACATCGCCTCCCTCGATGCCGACGTCGCCGCCGTGGTCCAGCACGAGCACCTGCCCGGGCTGGCCATGGCGGTGGTCGAGCAGGGGCGTGTGGTGTACCAGCATGCCGAGGGCGCGCGCGGCGACGGCGGCCGCATCGACCAGGACACGCTGTTCAAGATCGCCTCCAACAGCAAGGCGATGACCGCCGCGCTGCTGGCGCGGCTGGTGCAGCAGGGCAAGCTGCGCTGGGAGGATCCGGTGCGGCGGCATCTACCGGGCTTCCGCATGCACGATGCGTGGGTGGGCGAGCAGATGCAGGTGCGCGACCTGCTGATCCACAACAGCGGCCTGGGCCTGGGCGCCGGTGACCTGATGCTGTGGCCGGAGCCGAACGCGTTCACCCGTGCCGACATCATCGCGGGGCTGGCGCACCTGAAGCCGGTCAGCAGTTTCCGCAGCCGCTACGCCTACGACAACCTGATGTACGTGGTGGCCGGCGAACTGGCCGCTGCGACGGGTGGCAAACCGTATGACCAGTTGATGCGCGAGCAGGTGTTCGAGCCGCTGGGCATGACCCGCTGCCAAGTGGGGACGTGGTCGGTGAAGCGGGTCGGCAACGTGGCGCAGCCACATGCCTGGCGTGGCGACCACAATACGGTGGTGAACGCCGATGGTGCGATCAGCCCGGACCTGCCGTCGATGGCCGCCGGCGGCATCCGTTGTTCGCTGCGCGACATGACGCGCTGGATGCAGGTGCTGCTCGATCCCGCCCTGGCACCTGGCTGGTTGGATGCTGAGCAGCGCCGTACGCTGTGGACCCTGCACATGCCGATGCCGCTGGGTGAACGCCAGAGGCGTTGGGACAACGCGCATTTCTACGGCTACGGCTATGGCTGGCGCGTGTCGGACATGGATGGGCAGTGGAAGGTGGCGCACACCGGCACACTGTCGGGCATGTACTCGTCGCTGGCGCTGCTGCCTGAGCGCAAGGTGGGTGTGGTAATGCTGATCAACGGTGAAGGCGAGGATGCGCGCATCGCATTGATGCAGGCCGCACTGAAGCGCTTCACCGCCCCCGATGAGGCGCGTCCGGCGCTGGCGTACCTGGCCGAACTGAAGGCTGACCAGGCCATGCGGGCGGCAGGCGGCCATCAGCGGCCGGCGACGTCGGAGGCACGGCCGACATCGGACGCCGATCTGCCGCGCTGGCAGGGCCGCTACACCGATCCGTGGCTGGGGCCGGCCTCGCTGTGCCCGGGCAAGGACGGCCTGCGCTTCAGCGTGGACAAGTCGCCCCGGCTGGAAGGGGCTGTGCTGCAGCTGCAGGGGCGCTGGCTGCTGCGCTGGGATACGCTGGGCGAAGACGCGCAGGCGTGGCTGCAGCCGGGTGAAGGCCTGGCACCGACACTGGACCTGCGCGCCATCGATCCGGACATCGACTTCAGCTATGACTTCCAGGACCTGCATTTCACTCGTACTGGCGATTGCCCTGGCAGCGACCACCAGCGCCGCTGAGCCACCGCGCGTTTCACCGGCCACCGACGCGGCCAGCGCCGGGCTGGTGGAGATCCGTACGTTGTCGCCGCGCATCGACCTGGACATCCGCTATGCGGGCGCCAACAACTTCACCGGCGCGCGCGTGCCCGGCTACGAGGCGCCTTCGTGCTACCTGCTGGCGCCGGTGGCGAAGGCGCTGGCCGAGGTGGAACAGGACCTGCGCGCCGATGGCTTCGGCCTGCGCCTCTACGACTGCTACCGGCCGGTGCGTTCGGTGCAGGCCTTCGTGGCCTGGGTGAACGATCCGCGCGAGCTCTCGCGCAAGGCACAGCAGTATCCGGACCTGGACAAGCCGCGCCTGCTGGCCGATGGCTACATCGCCGAACGCTCCGGCCACAGCCGCGGTGCCACGGTGGATCTGGGCCTGCTGGATTGCCGAAGCGGTGCATGTGCGCCGTTGGACATGGGCACTGACTTCGACTTCTTCGGGCCACGTGCGTATACGCAGACGAGCGGGCTGAGTGAGACGCAGCACGCGAACCGGCGGCAACTGGTGCAGGCAATGGCACGGCGTGGCTTCGTGAACTATCCGCAGGAGTGGTGGCACTACACGTTCCAGCCGGAACCGGATCCCGGCACCGCGTACGACGTCCCAGTGCTTTAGCGTTTGTTGGCAGGGGGCGCCCTCGACAATTTCCCGCTGCTCTTGGTAGCTGTCGACCTTGGTCGACACGGTAGATCCACGCCATGCGTGGATGCTCTCCGTTCAACCCCGGAGATATTCGATCTCGATGGAGATTCATCCACGCATGGCGTGGATCTACCGGGGCCAGCGGATTGGGTCCGAAGCAGATCCCTTACACTGGCCGCCATCCCACCGTTGCCCATCCGATGAACCTTCCTCTGCACTTCGGCCTGCTCGGTACCCTGGAAGCCGGCGCCATCGCCATGCTGGTTGGGCTGCTGGTGTACTTCCTGTGGTCGCAGCTGTGCCGCCTGCTGCGGTGGTCGATGGGGCACGCGATCGGCTGGTCCTGCGTCATCGCCGTGATCATCGCCGCCGGCATCGATGCGTGGAAGCTGTTCTACATGGGCATCGTGCGGCTGGAATCGCCGCTGTACGCGCGCATCTTCCTGGCCACCATCCACGATCCGAACGAACTTGGCAGCCGTGTGGTGCTGGAAATCGCCGGTGCGCTCGCCGGTGTTGCTCTTGCATGGGTGTTGTTCAGTTCGCGGTCATCGGGAAAAACCGTCGACTGACGCAGGTTTTTCGTTGCCTGCCGGTTAAATGCAGAGGCGCTGAATGCGCATCTTATGAGCCACTCACTTCACCCTAACCACCGCGCTAAAGCATGCGTGGAGGCGAGTGGTTAATCGCATGTGTGCGGGCCGGTCGCGGCGCAAAATCGATTCAGAAACGCGGTGGCAGGGTAGGTGCCGTGCGGAGTCAACACGCCGCGCAACACCACCCAATCGGTAGGAGACACCCCTGATGACTATTCGCAACCGCAAGCCCCTGATCGCGCTGATCGTCGCCGCTGGCAGCGTGCTGGCCATCCCGGCGATGGCCCAGTCGGCCAAGCAGCAGGCCGCGCACGCGCAGAACGAGGCCGCTCAGGCCCAGCAGGCGGCTGCACAGGCCGGCCAGGCCGCCGACCAGGCGACCAATGCGGCCGCAGCGGCATCGGCACAGGCCAATGGCGGTGGCCAGACCTGGGCCAGCATCGATACCGATGGCAACGGCACCATCAGCAAGACCGAGGCGCAGGTGAACGCCGGCCTTGCCCAGGTCTTCGACCAGGCCGATACCAACAAGGACGGCGAGCTGAGCGCCGATGAGTACAAGGCCTACGTGGCCGCCCAGCAGGCCGGCGCCGGTGGCGCAGCGCAGGGTGCACAGGGCAGGTAAGTCCTGCGTCGGGGCGTATGGGAACCCGGGCGGCTTCGGCCGCCCGGGTTTTTTTCGTCACCATGGCCCCTGTATCCTTGCGCGATGAACACCCCCACGCCTGCGCCGTCGCGCGCCATCGGCCTGGTCGGTTTTGACGGTGACGATACGCTGTGGAAGAGCGAGGACTACTACCGCAAGGCCGAGCAGGATTACCTTGACCTGCTGTCGCGCTATGTCGACGTGCATGACACCCAGACCGCCCGCCACCTGCTGGAAGTGCAGCAGCGCCACCTGGGCACCTTCGGCTACGGCGTCAAGAGCATGACCCTGTCGATGATCGAAGCGGCCATCGACATCACCGGCCAGCGCATCGAGGCCAAGGACATCCAGCGCATCCTGGAGATCGGCCACGACACCCTGCGCCACCCGGTCGAGCTGATCGATGGTGTACGCGAAGCGGTGGCGGCCATCGCCGAGCACTACCCGGTGGTGCTGATCACCAAGGGCGACCTGTTCCACCAGGAAGCGAAGATCAAGGTCGCCAACCTGGGCGAGCTGTTCCCGCGCATCGAGATCGTTTCCGAGAAGGACCCGGAGACCTACGCCCGCGTGCTGGCTGAATTCGACCTGCCGATGCAGCGCTTCGTGATGGTCGGCAACTCGCTGCGCTCGGACATCGAGCCGGTGGTGACCCTGGGTGGCTGGGGCGTGCATACCCCGTACGCAGTGACCTGGGCGCACGAGACCCAGCATGGCGTGGCCGACGACGAGCCGCGCATGGTCACCGCCGATACCGCCCACGACTGGCCGGCCGCACTGGCGGCGATCGAGGCAAAGGCCGCTGCGGCCTGACAGGGCCCGTCGGCTGCGGCAGAATCGGGGCATGAACCACCGACTGCGCGCGCTGATGTTGTTCCTGTTGCTGGCGCCGGCCACCGTGCTGGCCCAGCAGACCGCCGAGCGCTCAAGCGCCTACGACGTGGACACCGGCGACAGCTGGGTCGATGCCCAGCTGCAGGACATCAACCATTACGCCGAACGCTACCCCGACGCCTTCCTCGACGAAGTGTCGCGCTATGCCGACGTGCCGCGCGGCTACATCAGCGCGCTGTTCACCACCCACGGCTGGCAGGCCGGAGACATCTATTTCGCCTGCTTCTGGGCCAAGGCCAGTGGCCAGACCTGCCGCGACAGCGTGCGTGCCTTCAGCCAGGACCCGGAGGGCGGCTGGGAGGCGGTGGTCAAGCGAATGCCCACCAAGCCGGACAATCTGCACTACCGGGCTGTGCGCCATGCCATCGTGGCCAGCTACCAGCACTGGGACCGGCCGATCACCCTGGATGCCGCGCTGAAGCGCCAGTTGAAGCGGTAGGGTCGGCCGCTGGCCGGCAATTGCAGCCTTTCCAGGCATCCGGGGTTGCCGGCCAGCGGCCGGCACTACCCCGTCATGTTGCTCTGCGTATCGCCGCCGCCGGGCGCTCCGGCGACAATACGGGTCCGAGCTGTTCCCCGTTCCCGTAATCGAGTGACTGATGAGCGCCTCTTTCGTTTCGCCTGATGTGATCCGCCGCCTGTTTGCGCAGGCCATGTCCCGCATGTACCGCACCGAAGTGCCGCTGTACGGCACGCTGGTGGAACTGGTGGAGCGGATCAACGCGCAGGTGCTTGCCCAGGACCCGGCGCTGGCCGCGCAGCTGCAGCGCAACGACGAGCGTGCGCGGCTGGATGAAGAGCGTCATGGCGCGATCCGCGTCGGTACCGTGCAGGAACTGGCGACGCTGCGCCGCCTGTTCGCGGTGATGGGCATGTACCCGGTCGGCTACTACGACCTGTCGGTGGCCGGCGTGCCGGTGCACTCCACCGCGTTCCGCCCGCTGACCGGCGCGGCGCTGGCGCAGAATCCGTTCCGCGTGTTCACCTCGCTGCTGCGCCTGGAGCTGATCGAAGACGAAGCCCTGCGTGCCGAGTCGGCGAAGATCCTGGCGCGCCGTCGCATCTTCACCGACGGCGCGCTGGCGCTGATCGACCAGGCCGAGCGCGACGGTGGCCTGTCGCAGGCCGATGCCGAGCGCTTCGTCCAGCAGGCGCTGGAAACCTTCCGCTGGCACGGCGATGCCACGGTCGATCTGCCGACCTACCACGCACTGCACAACGCGCACCGCCTGGTGGCTGACGTGGTCAGTTTCCGCGGCCCACACATCAACCACCTGACCCCGCGCACGCTGGACATCGACGCTGCACAGGCGGCAATGATCGAGCATGGCATGGCGGCCAAGGCCGTGATCGAAGGCCCGCCGCGCCGTGCCTGCCCGATCCTGCTGCGCCAGACCAGCTTCAAGGCGCTGGAAGAAGCCGTGCATTTCCCGGATGCCGAAGGTGGCGATGCCGGCACCCATACCGCGCGCTTCGGCGAGATCGAACAACGCGGCCTGGCGCTGACCCCGAAGGGCCGCGCGCTGTACGACCAGCTGTTGTCGCAGGCCCGCGACGCCGGTGGTGAAGGCAGCACCGGCGGCGACTACGGCCAGCGCCTGCAGGCGGTGTTCGCCAGCTTCCCGGATGACCATGACACCCTGCGCCAGGAAGGCCTGGGGTATTACCGCTACCAGCTGACCGACGCTGGCCGCGCCGCGCCGGAGCGCGTGGCCGATCTGCCCGCTGAAGTGCTGGTGGCCGCCGGCCTGGCCACGGCTGACCCGATCGTCTACGAGGATTTCCTGCCGGTCAGTGCCGCGGGCATCTTCCAGTCGAACCTGGGCGGCGAAGAACAGCGCGCCTATGCCGCGCATGCCAACCGCGAAGCCTTCGAGCAGGCCTTGGGCGTGGCGGTGAACGACGAGTTCGAGATCTACGAGCGGCTGCAGGCCGAATCGCTGGCGGCGCTGCGCGGGTAAACCGCTTGCCGTGGAGCCGAGCGTGGGCTCGGCTCTACAGGGATTCTGCGGAGCGGCCCCTTTGTAGAGCCGGCCGCTGGCCGGCTGTTGGGGAAGCCGGCCA
>NZ_KV791377.1:0-12435 GCF_001807895.1 Stenotrophomonas sp. HMSC10F07 | reverse complement strand
ACAAACGACTTAATTCCCTCCGTCCCCTTTTTCTGTCAGGCCTGCGCGGCGTCTTCGACGGGGCCGAGTTCGTGCAGCACGGCGGTGGCATAGCAGCCCGGCGGCAACGCGAACGAGAGTTCCAGTACATCACTGGCCAACCACTGATGCTGCAGCAACGCCGGGCGCAGGCGCAGCGCGCGGCGCTCCTGTTTCAGCCGTGCGTCTTCCAGGCCAGCGCGCAGCGCCTTCGATTCCTCGTCGTCCAGCGCGGCCAGCTCCAGCTCACGTGCAGCGTCGGCGCTGCGCAGCTCGCCTTCGCCCCACAGCGGCGCGCTGGGATGGATGTCGAAACGGGCCAGGCGCTCGGCCAGCACGTCGGTGTAGGGTTCGGGGCCGAACACGCTGCGGCTGCCATCGAGCATCCACACTTCACCGTCCAGCGGTTGATCCCAGTTGCCCTGCGCCACGCGCGCGGCGAGCACACGATTGAACAGCGCCGAGCGGGCGGCTGACAGCAGCAGCGAACGCTGGTCCTTGCGCATGCGGCGGCCACCGAACATCGCCAATGCGGCAGGCACGTTGCCGCCGTCGCGGCCGAAGCGCTGCTCGCCAAACCAGTTCGGCAGGCCGCGCCCGGCGATCTGCTGCAGGCGCTCGCTGATCGTCGCAGCATCGCCCTGCACCTCGCGCAGCACCAGCCTGAAGCGGTTGCCGGCCAGTGCACCACGCTGCAGCTTGCGGTTGTGCCAGGTCGCTTCGAGCACTTCGATCTCATCACTGGCCAGCTCGGCCAGATCCGGCGCGACGCGCTTGGGCAGGTGCACGCTGAAACGCTGGGTGGTGACCGCATGCCGATCCTTCATGCCGGCGTAGCTCACCGCCATTTCCGGCAGGCCCGCCCACTTGGCCAGCCGCTTGGCCACATGCACGGTGTTGGCGCCGCGCTTGCGGATGTGCAGCAACAGGTGCTCGCCTTCACCGGTGGCCTCGAAGGCCGGCAGTTCATCCACCTGGAAATCGTCCGGCGTGGTGCGGATGCGCGCCGTCAACAGCGGCGCACCAAACGCCAACGGCAGCGGGATCATGCCGCCACCAGCAACACGACCGCCTGCGCGGCGATGCCTTCGCCGCGGCCGGTGAAGCCCAGCTTCTCCGAGGTGGTCGCCTTGACGCTGACCGCGTCCAGCGGCAGCTGCAGCAACCCACCAATGCGCTCACGCATGGCCAGCGCATGCGGGCCAACCTTCGGCCGCTCGCAGATCACGGTGATGTCGGTGTTGCCAACGCGCCAGCCACGCTCGCGCAGCAGGGTGTCGCAATGGCGCACGAAATCGCTGCTGTCGGCGCCCTTCCAGCGATCATCGCTCGGCGGGAAATGCTGGCCGATATCGCCCAGCGCCAGCGCACCGAGCATGGCATCGCACAGGGCGTGCAGGATCACGTCGCCGTCGCTGTGCGCCAGCACGCCGCAGCTGTGCGGCACGTTCACTCCGCCGAGCATGATGTGATCGCCTTCACCGAAGGCATGGACGTCGTAGCCCTGGCCGATACGGACGGGCGGGAACGGTGCGGTGCTCATGGATGCAGCCCTTGCAGCAGGGCCGCGCGGGCAGTCAGCCGGCGCGGCGGGAAAGTACGAATTCGAACCGGTCCAGATCGGCCGGGGTGGTGACCTTGAAGTTCTCCTCGCTGCCTTCCACCAGCAGCGGGCGCTGGCCCTGGCGCTCCATGGCCATGGCCTCGTCGGTGACTTCAACACCGGCAGCGGCGGCGTCGGACAGCGCGCGGCTGAGCTGGTGGCGGCGGAACAGCTGTGGTGTCAGTGCACGCCACAGCCGCTCGCGCGGTTCAGTGCCATCGATGCCACCGTCGTCGCCCGCACGCTTGAGGGTGTCGCGCACCGGTGCGGCCAGGATCGCCCCGACCGGATCGGCACGCCCGACTTCAAGCAGGCGGCCAAGATCGGCCAGCGACAGGTTGGGGCGCGCGGCGTCGTGGACCAGCACGAATTCATCGGCGCGCACCGAGTCCGGCAGTGCCTGCAGCCCGGCCAGCACCGAGGCGGCACGGGTCGCGCCGCCGATGCAGGTCAGCACCGGTTTGCCGGCCCATTCGCTCCAGCCCGGCCAGTCGCCGTCGTCCTGGCCGATCACCACCATTGCGCCGGCCACGGCCGGGTGCGCCAGCAGCGCGTCCAGGGTATGGGCGAGCAGGATCTGCCCGCCCGCCTGCAGGTACTGCTTGGGCAGCGGCGCACCAAAGCGGGCGCCACGGCCGGCAGCCGGAACCACCACCCAGATCGCCGCGCTCATGGCACGTCCGCCGGGTGATCGCCGGCCTGGACAGTGACGCCTGCAGCGGGCTGCGCCGGACGGACCGGCGCATCCTCGACCACGCGGTAGAACTTCTCACCGGGCTTGATCATGCCCAGCTCGCTGCGCGCGCGCTCCTCGATGGCGGACTGGCCTTCCTTGAGGTCCTTCACTTCGGCGGCCAGCGCGTCGTTGCGCTGCTGCAGGCCCTCATTGTCCCGTTCCTGGTTGGCGACCTGGGCTTCGAGCATCATCACTTCACCCGAATTGCCCGGACCGAACCAGAAGCGGTACTGCAGCCAGCCCAGCAACAGGGCCAGCACCAGCAGCATCCAGCGCCAGTCGCGCATCGGCTCAGCGCTTCAGCGAAACGAACGCGTCACGACCGGCGTAACGCGCGCCGGCGCCGAGGGCTTCCTCGATGCGCAGCAGCTGGTTGTACTTGGCCACGCGATCGCTGCGGCACAGCGAGCCGGTCTTGATCTGGGTGGCGGTGGTGGCCACGGCGATGTCGGCGATGGTGGTGTCTTCGGTTTCGCCCGACCGGTGCGAGACCACGGCCGCATAGCCGGCGCGGTCGGCCATGGCGATCGCTTCCAGGGTTTCGCTGAGCGTGCCGATCTGGTTGACCTTGATCAGGATCGCGTTGGCGGTGCCCGAGTCGATGCCTTCCTGGAAGATCTTCGGGTTGGTCACGAACAGGTCGTCACCGACCAGCTGCACCTTCTTGCCGATGCGGTCGGTCAGCAGCTTCCAACCCGCCCAGTCGTTCTCGGCCAGGCCATCTTCAATCGTGATGATCGGGTACTGCGCGGCCCAGTCGGCGAGGAAGTCGACGAACTGCTCGGAAGTCAGGCGCTTGTTCTCGCCGACCAGATTGTACTTGCCGTTCTCGAAGAATTCGCTGGAAGCCACGTCCAGGCCCAGCAGCACGTCTTCACCGGCGGTGTAGCCGGCCTTGCCGATTGCTTCGAGGATGGTGTCCAGCGCTTCGACGTTGCTGCGGAAGTCCGGCGCGAAGCCGCCTTCGTCGCCCACCGCCGTGCTCAGGCCGTGGCCCTTCAGCACCGACTTCAGCGAATGGAAGATTTCGGTACCGGCGCGCAATGCTTCGGAGAACGAGGTGAAGCCGACCGGCAGCACCATGAACTCCTGGAAGTCGACGTTGTTGTCGGCATGCGCGCCGCCGTTGATGATGTTCATCATCGGCACCGGCAGCGACGGGGTCACGCCGGTCCGGGCAGCCAGGTACTGCCACAGCGCCTGCTTGCTGGATGCGGCGGCGGCGTGCGCGGCGGCCATCGAAACACCCAGCAGTGCGTTGGCGCCCAGCCGCCCCTTGTTCTCGGTGCCGTCCAGATCGATCAGGCGACGGTCGAGGCCGGCCTGGTCGGTGGCTTCAAACCCCTTCAGCGCGGCGGCAATCGTGGTGTTGACGTTGTCAACGGCCTTGCGCACGCCCTTGCCCAGGTAACGGGTCTTGTCGCCGTCACGCAGCTCGACCGCTTCCTTGGTGCCGGTCGAGGCGCCTGAGGGAACCGCGGCGCGACCGAACGAACCGTCCTCCAGGATGACTTCGGCTTCCAGCGTGGGATTGCCACGGCTGTCGAGGATTTCACGGGCGTGGATGCTGCGGATCGTACTCATGGTCGGGCCGGTTACCTGTCTGGAGAGGGGGCGACAAAACGAATGCCGCGTGATTATCCCCGGCTGCCCGCCACTTGCCAAATGGCGTGGCCTGCATCAGCCCCAGCTCGACCCGATCACGATAAGGACCAGCGAGACCAGCATCACCAGCAATGCACCGGCAATCGCCGCAAGGATGGGGCCACGCCGCCGTCGCCAGGCCAACACCATCGCCACCGGGCTGCCGAGAAAGCACAGCACCATCGTGACCAGCGCGCCCAGCATCCACCACTGCGTGGCCTGCACGCCATTGTTTCCGTCCCCGGGCGGCCGGAAGCCGGCGGTGAAGGCCAGCACGCCCACCACCAGGGCCATCCAGGTCAACACGGACAGCGCCAGCGCGATCAGGCCCCAGGGCCAGCCGCGCGCTGATGGGGTCGTATTCATCAAAGCCATCCGTAGAACAGGGTGCCGATCCACAGAGAAAGCAGGATGATCGCCAGCCCTGCCGGTACCTTGCCATGGTTCAATCGCCAGGCCAGCACAGCCGAAGCGACGCACCCTGCGCTGGCCAGCAGCTCTCCGACCACAAGCGCAATGAAATACGCCCGAAGATCGAGCACGCTGCCGCCATCACCCGGTGGGCGCACTGACGCGGCGCCGATCAGCACCAGGCAGAACAAGCCCACGGTGAACACCGCGGACAGCCCCAGCGCGATCAGGCCCCACGGCCACTGTCTCCAGTGCCGGCGGCGGCGCTGGGCTTCCAGCGCCACCCACGGGTCACGACTCACGCGAAGCGCGAAAAGCCGTGCTTCTTGGTCACCGCGTCGAGTTCCATCAGGGTCTCGAGCAGGGCCTCCATCTGGTCCAGCGGCCACGCGTTGGGACCATCGGACAGCGCCTTTGACGGATCCGGATGGGTTTCGGCGAACAGGCCGGAGATGCCCACCGCCACCGCGGCACGGGCCAGCACCGGCACGTGCTCGCGCTGGCCGCCTGAGCTGGTGCCCTGCCCGCCCGGCAGCTGCACCGAGTGGGTGGCGTCGAACACCACCGGGCAACCGGTCTCGCGCATCACCGCCAGCGAACGCATGTCGCTGACCAGGTTGTTGTAGCCGAAGCTGGCACCGCGCTCGCAGACCATGATCTGCTCGTTGCCGGTGGCCTTGGCCTTCTCCACGACCGGCTTCATGTCCCACGGCGCCAGGAACTGGCCCTTCTTGATGTTGACCGGCTTGCCGGCCGAGCACACCTTGCGGATGAAGTCGGTCTGGCGGACCAGGAACGCCGGGGTCTGCAGCACGTCCACCACCGAGGCCACTTCGTCCATCGGGGTGTATTCGTGGACGTCGGTCAGCACCGGCACGCCGATCTGCTTCTTCACTTCGGCCAGCACCTTCAGGCCCTCTTCCATGCCCGGGCCGCGGAATGCGGTACCCGAAGTGCGGTTGGCCTTGTCGAAGCTGGACTTGAAGATGAAGTTCACACCGAGCTTGTCGGTGACCTCCTTCAGCTTGCCGGCGGTATCAAGCTGCAGCTGCATCGACTCGATCACGCAGGGGCCGGCGATCAGGAACAGGGGCTGGTCCAGCCCGACCTCGAATCCACACAGTTTCATGGCGTTTCCTTGTTGTCCGCAGCACCGGACGGGGCGGTGCGCTGGGGGTTGAAGCATCCAGGATGGGGGCCGAAGCCCCCATTCACAAGTCAGGCGCGCGCTTCGGAAAGCAGCTTGCCGCCGGCCTTGCGCTCGCGCGCGGCACGGATGAAACCGATGAACAGCGGGTGGCCGTCACGCGGCGTGGACAGGAATTCCGGGTGCGCCTGGCAGGCCAGGAACCACGGGTGGGCATCGCGTGGCAGCTCGACCACTTCCACCAGGGTGTCGTCCATCGACTTGCCGGCGATCACCAGGCCCGCATCTTCCAGCTGGGTGCGGTAACGGTTGTTGAACTCGTAGCGGTGGCGGTGGCGCTCGGCGACCACGTCCTTGCCGTACAGCTCGCGGGCCAGCGTGCCCGGCTTCAGGCGTTGTTCCTGCAGGCCCAGGCGCATGGTGCCGCCGAGGTCGCTCTTGTCGTCACGCTTCTCGACATCGCCGCTGGCGGTGCGCCATTCGGTGATCAGGCCGATCACCGGGTTCGGCGACTGGCGGTCGTTCTCGGTGCTGTTGGCACCTTCCAGGCCCACCACGTTGCGCGCGTAGTCGACCACGGCCGCCTGCATGCCGTAGCAGATGCCGAAGTACGGCACCTGCTGCTCGCGGGCGAACTTCGAGGTCAGCACCTTGCCTTCGAAACCACGGTCACCGAAGCCACCCGGCACCAGGATGCCGTCGACATCGGCCAGTGCAGCCATGTCGGTGCCTTCCAGGTCCTGTGCTTCCAGCCACTTCAGGTTGACCTTGGTGCGCTGGCGCAGGCCACCGTGCTTCAGTGCTTCGCCGACCGACTTGTAGGCATCCTGGTGATCGACGTACTTGCCGACCACGGCAATGGTCACTTCGTCCAGCGGGTGCAGGGTCGCATCGACCGCGTCTTCCCACATCGACAGGTCGACCGGACCGGCCTTGTCGGCCAGCTTCAGCTGGTTCACCACGATTTCGTCCAGGCCCTGTGCATGCAGGCCAGACGGGATGCGGTACAGCACGTCCACGTCCGGCACGCTGATCACCGCACGCTCGGAAACGTTGGTGAACTGGGCGATCTTGCGGCGCTCCGAATCCGGCACCGCCTGCTCGGAGCGGCACAGCAGCACGTCCGGCTGGATGCCGATCGAGCGCAGTTCCTTCACCGAGTGCTGGGTCGGCTTGGTCTTCAGCTCGCCGGCGGCGCCGATGTACGGCACCAGGGTGAGGTGCATGAACAGCGCCTTCTCCGGGCCGCGTTCGGTGCGCACCTGGCGGATCGCCTCCAGGAACGGCAGCGACTCGATGTCGCCAACGGTGCCGCCGATCTCGACCAGTGCCACGTCATAGCCTTCGGTGGCTTCGCCGATGCAGCGACGGATCTCGTCGGTGATGTGCGGAATGACCTGCACGGTCGCGCCCAGGTAGTCGCCGCGGCGCTCCTTGCGGATCACGTTCTCGTAGATGCGGCCGGTGGTGACCGAGTTCTTGCGGCTGAGGCGGGTGCGCACGAAGCGCTCGTAGTGGCCCAGGTCGAGGTCGGTCTCGGCGCCGTCGTCGGTGACATAGACCTCACCGTGCTGGAACGGACTCATGGTGCCCGGGTCGACGTTGATGTACGGGTCGAGCTTCATCATCGTGACCTTCAGGCCACGGGCTTCGAGAATGGCGGCCAGCGACGCGGCGGCAATGCCTTTGCCGAGCGAGGACACCACGCCGCCGGTTACGAAAATCAAGGGAGTCATGGCTGCAAGCATCCTGTCTGGAAATGGAAAACGGCAGCACCACGCGCACCCGGAGGGCGGGCATGGTGCTCAGAGGGGGTTTTCCGGTTCGCTGTGGCAGCGAGGGAGGTGCGGATCCGTGCGGCGGCAGGCGCCGGACGGGAACCATCGTGCGAGGTCGGGGCGGCCGTGCCGGTCAAATCGACCGTCACCTGCGACCCGCCATGCTGGAAGCCACGCTTGGCCGCTCCAGCCCATTCGCAAAGGGTGGACACGCACTTACTCCCGGAAAGCCATAGTTTACAGATTGATGGCCGCCAACCCAAGAGGCTGACGCCACGTTCCTAAAAAGAAACGCCCCGCTGAGCGGGGCGTTCCGGAGCGCAACCCTTGTCGCAAGGGCGCCTGGCAGGTTGCGGGATCAGCGCTTCTTGCGCGCTTCCTCTTCCTCTTCCTGCTGCGGGGCCGGCTGGCCCTGCGCCTTCATTTCGGCATTGGCCTGGGCCCGACGCTTGGCCTTGGCATCGGCCTCGGCCTGCGCCTTGTCGGCCTGGTCACCCTGCTGCGGGGCCGGCTGGCCGGCGTTCTGCGCCACCACCAGCGGCACTGCAACGGCGGCAGCGGCCAGGATCGCAATGGTCAGCAACTTCTTCATGAGGTCCTCCTCGCGGTATGGCTTGGACGTTCAGACCCAACGGGGCCGCCGGCGTTCAGATTCCAGCGAGGGCTATTTTACCTCCTCTGCGCCGCCGAGACTGAACCGCAGGCGTGCAAATTCCCGTGCCAGACCCCACACTTGCCCGTCGCTCCAAGCTTTCGAAGACAGATGAACGCCCGCTATAACGCCGCCGATATTGAAGTCCTGTCCGGCCTTGACCCGGTCAAGCGCCGTCCCGGCATGTATACCGACACCGCGCGCCCGAACCACCTGGCGCAGGAAGTGATCGACAACTCGGTGGACGAAGCCCTCGCCGGTCACGCCCGTTCGATCGAGATCACCCTGTACAAGGATGGCAGCGTGGAGGTCAGCGATGACGGCCGCGGCATGCCAGTGGACATTCATCCGGAGGAGAAGATCCCGGGTGTCGAGCTGATCCTCACGCGCCTGCACGCGGGCGGCAAGTTCAGCAACAACAACTACACCTTCTCCGGCGGCCTGCACGGCGTCGGCGTCAGCGTCGTCAATGCGCTGTCGACCCTGGTGGAAGTGCACATCAAGCGCGACGGCGCCGAACACCGCATCACCTTCCGCAACGGCGACCGTGCCACGCCGCTGGAAGTGGTCGGCAGCGTCGGCAAGAAGAACACCGGTACCCGCGTGCGCTTCTGGCCGGACCCGAAGTACTTCGATACGCCGAAGTTCGCGGTGCGCGCGCTCAAGCACCTGCTGCGCGCCAAGGCCGTGCTGTGCCCGGGCCTGACCGTGAAGCTGACCGATGAAGCCACCGGTGAAGTCGATACCTGGTACTACGAAGACGGCCTGCGCGATTACCTGAAGCTGGAGCTGGGCGAGCGCGAATCGCTGCCGGCCGACCTGTTCGTCGGCAACCTGAAGAAGGACACCGAGGTAGTTGACTGGGCCGTGGCCTGGCTGCCGGAAGGCGAGCTGGTGCAGGAAAGCTACGTCAACCTGATTCCCACCGCGCAGCACGGCACCCATGTCAACGGCCTGCGCACCGGCCTGACCGAAGCGCTGCGCGAGTTCTGCGACTTCCGCAACCTGCTGCCGCGTGGCGTCAAGCTGGCCCCGGAAGACGTGTGGGATCGCGTGTCGTTCGTGCTGTCGCTGAAGATGACCGACCCACAGTTCAGCGGCCAGACGAAGGAGCGCCTGTCGTCGCGCCAGGCCGCCGGTTTCGTCGAAGGTGCCGCCCATGATGCGTTCAGCCTGCTGCTGAACCAGAACGTGGAACTGGGCGAGAAGATCGCGCAGATCGCCATCGAGCGTGCCAGCGCGCGCCTGAAGACCGAGAAGCTGGTCGTCCGCAAGAAGATCACCCAGGGCCCGGCCCTGCCCGGCAAGTTGGCAGACTGCATCAGCCAGGACCTGTCGCGCACCGAGCTGTTCCTGGTGGAAGGTGACTCGGCAGGCGGCAGCGCCAAGCAGGCCCGCGACAAGGATTTCCAGGCGATCATGCCGCTGCGTGGCAAGATCCTGAACACCTGGGAAGTCTCGTCCAACAGCGTGCTGGCCTCGGAGGAAGTACACAACCTGGCCATCGCCATCGGCTGCGACCCCGGCAAGGACGACATCAGCGGCCTGCGCTACGGCAAGGTGATCATCCTGGCCGACGCGGACTCCGACGGCCTGCACATCGCAACGCTGCTGACCGCGCTGTTCCTGAAGCACTTCCCGGCACTGGTCGATGCCGGCCATGTGTTCGTGGCGATGCCGCCGCTGTTCCGCATCGATGTGGGCAAGCAGGTGTTCTATGCCCTCGATGAGGAAGAAAAGCGCTCGATGCTGGACAAGATCGAGCGCGAGAAGATCAAGGGCGCCATCAACGTCACCCGCTTCAAGGGCCTGGGCGAGATGAACCCGCCGCAGCTGCGCGAGTCGACCATCCACCCGGATACGCGCCGCCTGGTACAGCTGACCGTGGACGATGGCGAGCAGACCCGCTCGCTGATGGACATGTTGCTGGCCAAGAAGCGCGCGTCCGACCGCAAGGGCTGGCTGGAGTCGAAGGGCGATCTCGCCTCCCTGGAAGTCTGACTCCCGCAGCCCTCCTGTAGAGCCGAGCATCGGCTCGGCTCTACAGAGATTCCGCCCCCATCGGCAAACCCGGCGGCGCCATAATGCGCGTCCATCCGTGCGGACCACCGTATTGGCCAGCCACTCGCTGCTGTTCCCCGACCTGCCGCTGCACAGCGCACGGCTGGTCCTGAGCCCGATCCGCCGTGACGACGCCGCCGCGCTGTTCGCGCTGCAGTCCAATCCCGACGTGATGCGCTGGTGGAATCATCCGGCCTGGACGCGACAGGCCGAGGCGCGCGAACAGATCGACGATGATCTCGCCGCCCATGCCATCGGTACCCAGCTGAAGCTGGCCGTGCGCGAATCGCTGGAAGGTCCACTGCTGGGCATCTGCGTGGTGTTTGCAGTGGACCGCACTGCAGCCCGCGCCGAGATCGGCTACCTGCTGGCACCCGATCGCCAGGGCCAGGGCTACATGCACGAGGCCCTGCAGCAGGTACTGGCCTACCTGTTCGGCACCCTCCACCTGCATCGCGTGGAAGCCGAGATCGACCCGCGCAACGCACCCTCCGCGCACGTGCTCGAACGCCTGGGCTTCCGCCGCGAGGGAGTGCTGCGCCAGCGCTGGCGCATCCAGGGGGAACTGGCCGACTCGGCCGTCTACGGCCTGCTGGCCGATGACGACGCGGCAGCCACCCTGCCCGCTTGACCCAATCTGGCCAGTAGCGGGCTCAACGCACGGCCATGCCTTTGGACACATACGACATGGGCCGCCACCGGCCTAGCATCGCAATCCCCTTCCGCTGCCCACCCGGTGCCATGAAGTCCCTGTTGCACACTGCCGCGCTCTGCGTCGGCCTGCTCATCGCCCCAGCCAGCGTGCTGGCCGCGCCTGATGCCGACGCCAAGCCCGATCCGAAGGACGACAAGACCGAGGCACCTGCGTTGCCCGCAGACGCCTCGGCCCGCCAGAGCATGCGCCTGGCCGGCCGCACCCTGGACTACACCGCCACCGTCGGCACCCTGCCGGTACGCGATGCCAAGGGCAAGGTGATCGCCGACGTGGTGTTCACCGCCTACACGATGCCGGGCAAGGACCGGCCGGTGACCTTCGCGCTCAATGGCGGCCCCGGGGCATCGTCGGTCTACCTCAACATGGGCGCGATCGGGCCCAAGGTGGTGACCTTCGGCTCCGAGGGTGACAGCGCGTCGGCGCCGGCGACGCTGCACGACAACCCCGGCACCTGGCTGGACTTCACCGATCTGGTGTTCATCGATCCGGTCGGCACCGGCTTCAGCCGCGCGCGCATCGGCGACGACGAAGCCAAGAAGGCGCTGTACAACCCCAGCGCCGACATCGAATACCTGTCACGCTCGATCTACGACTGGCTGCTGCGCAACCAGCGCATGGCGTCGCGCAAGTATCTGACCGGCGAGAGCTACGGCGGCTACCGCGGCCCACGCATCACCCACTACCTGCAGACCCGGCTGGGTGTTGCGATGAACGGCCTGGTACTGGTCTCGCCGTACCTGAGCCCGACCCTGGAAGACAACGCCGATGTCTCGCCGATGGCGTGGATGCAGACCCTGCCGTCGATCGCCGCCGCGCACCTGGAGCGCCAGGGCAAGCTGACCGATGCAGCGATGCGCGAAGTAGTGGAATACACCCGTGGCGACTACGCCACCGCGTTGATGAAGGGCCGCAGCGATCCGCAGGCGACCGAGGCAATGCTGCGCCGGGTGACCGAACTGACCGGGCTGGACCCGCAGTTCGTGCGCCGTGCCGGTGGCCGCCTGGAAACCCAGGCCTACCTGCGTGAAGTGTTCCGCGACAAGGGCACGCTGGGCAGCCGCTACGATTCCAACGTAACCGCGTTCGATCCATTCCCGAACGATCCGGAGCAGCGCGCCAACGATCCGCTGCTGGACAGCATCATCGCGCCGACCACCACGGCGATGGTCGACTTCGTGACGCGCGTGGTCGGCTGGAAGGTGGATGCGCGGTACCAGGCGCTGAACTACGACGTGAACCGGCTGTGGGACCGCAATGGCGAGCTGCGCGATGGCGCGGTGACCCAGCTGCGCCAGGCCGTGGCGATCGACCCGCACCTGCAGGTGCTGATCGTGCATGGCTGGAACGACCTGTCGTGCCCGTTCATGGGTTCGATCCTGACCGTGGACCAGATGCCGACGATGGGCAGCAATCCGGACCGGGTGCAGGTGCGCAGTTATCCGGGCGGGCACATGTTCTACAGCCGGGCCGACAGCCAGGCGGCGTTCCGCAGGGATGTGCAGGCGCTGTTCCAACGCAATTGAGGGGTTCGGCCGGGCCTGCGGCCCGGCACCCGCTGACTGCCACGGCCACTGCAACTGCAAAAGCGGGCATTCCGTGGGTTGGCGGAGCGGGTCCGGTTGCGGGGGACGCCGTAAACCCGTCCATGGGGGCTTGGTCGCGGCATCCAT
>NZ_KV791376.1:0-2933 GCF_001807895.1 Stenotrophomonas sp. HMSC10F07 | reverse complement strand
GATGGCGCCATCCATGGCGCCAACGGTCCCGCGAACCCACCGCGCCCGCCCCCTGATAGTTTTCGGGCGCGTCTACCAACGGAGAAGCAAGAGAAAATCAAAAGCAAATGCAGCCTGGCGGGTCGCTTCATTGCCTTGTGTAGCGCCGAGCCGTGCTCGGCTTATGAGCAAGCGCAGCGCCGCGACCCGCTTTTGATCTTCTCTTGCTTCTCCGTGGGTAGACGCGCACGGAACCTGTCCGTGGCCGGGTAGATGGGCTGCGCAGGGGCGTGAGCCGCATGGATGCGGCGACCGAGCTTACATGGACGTACTTGCAGCGGCCCCTGCGCAGCCCATCTACCTGGCCTCACCCGTGAACTGCTTTTCGCGGCGACCCACGAGGGGCTGCGCCGTTGGCCGGAGACTTCCTGGCGCTGCGCAATGCCCGTTGTGGAAGCGTTCTCACAACAATGCGACGCAACACGCTCTCCGACCAAAGTCCGCGAAAAACGTTATCTGGTTCACATTTTTACACCGCGTTGATCTTGATCAATGGACTTGTCGTAATCGGCCTGCACAATGGCGGCCCGTTCGGCACGGCGCGCCGTCAATCGATGCAGCGCGAGGGGGCGTCGGGCGGGAGCAGTACTGATCCAACGGGTACAGGGAGCGCGGGGAACTGCCACTGGGGAGCGGCAGCCGCGCAGGTACCGACCGGATCCGGTCGCCGGTTGCGTCTGCGGGGATGGGGACGCAACCGGCCACCTCTATCTGAATGGGGAAGCCCGATCACGACGTCTTCACATTTCCCGCTGAACGCGGGCAAATCGTTGTGATTCATGGTGTTAGGGGTTTTAATTCATCCATGACCTGCTAACCTGCGACGATGATTCGACGCACTCTGGCCTGCATGCTCACCCTCGGCCTGGTCGCCTGCGCGACCCAGCCGAAGTCCCCACCGTCTTCGCCCCAGGCCAGCAGTACGCCGCGCCAGCCCGCCACCAAGGCCCACGGCCCGGCCGAAGCCGCGCCCGAAGCGGCCGCTGCTACAGCGCCGCCGGTCGATCTCACTCCGGTGCCGTTCGAGGTCGCACGGGCCCGCTTTGTTGCCGATACGGCCAAGCGCTATGGGCTGAAGCCGGAGCAGATCAGCAGCGTGCTCGATCAGGCGCAGGTGCGCCAGCCGATCATCGCCGCCATGTCGCGCCCGGCCGAACGGGTC
This sequence comes from Stenotrophomonas sp. HMSC10F07, assembly GCF_001807895.1. Classification (NCBI taxonomy): domain Bacteria; kingdom Pseudomonadati; phylum Pseudomonadota; class Gammaproteobacteria; order Lysobacterales; family Lysobacteraceae; genus Stenotrophomonas; species Stenotrophomonas sp. HMSC10F07. The sequence goes on along the minus strand of NZ_KV791376.1, from coordinate 1,732 downwards.
AAACCGTGGAACGAATACCGGCCGATGTTCATCAGCAAGGCACGCATTGATGGCGGCCGCGCGTTCCTGGCCCAGCATCGTGCCGAACTGGATCGCGTGCAGCAGCGCACCGGCGTGCCGGCCGAAGTGATCGTGGCGATCATCGGCGTGGAGACCAGTTACGGGAAAAATGCCGGCAACCACCGCGTGCTCGATGCGCTGTACACGCTGGCGTTCTACTACCCGCGCAGTGGCGACCCGGCCAAGCTGGAACGCGAAGTGCGCCGCGAGCTGTTCTTCCGCGATGAGCTGGCCAAGCTGTTCGAGCTGGGCCGTGAGGAAAAGCTGGACATCACCACGCTCAAGGGCAGCTATGCCGGTGCGATGGGCATGGGCCAGTTCATGCCGTCCAGCTATCTCGATTACGCCGTGGACGGTAATGGCGATGGCCGTCGCGACCTGTTCACCAGCTACGACGATGTGTTCTCGTCCATCGCCAATTATTTCGTGAAGAAGGGCGGCTGGGTCCGTGGTGGCCAGGTGGCCGTACCGGCCACGCTGGCGCCGGGTCGCGAGGAGTTCAACCCGACCGAATGGATGCCGACCTGGTCGCTGGCCGACCTGGCGCAGCGCGGCTACCAGCCCAGCGCTGCGGTGCAGCCGGGCGCCACCGCAACGCCGATCACGCTTGAGGGCAGCACCGGCAAGCAGTACTGGCTGGGCTTCCAGAATTACTACGCGATCACCCGCTACAACCTCTCGAAGATGTACGCGATGGCCGTGTTCCAGTTGTCGCAGGCCATCGCCGGACAGGAGCTGCCCCCGGCATGAACATCAGATGGCTGGTCCCGAGCTTGATCGTCCTCGCGCTGGCTGCCTGCAGCAGTGCGCCGAAGAAGCCGGCCACGGCCGGCCACGGTGGCAAGCCCAGCGGCACGGTGGTGCAGGGTCGCGGCTCGCGCCCGGCGCATTGCCCGGAGGGCTCGCCCTATGCTGCGGCCAAGGAAGACCCGAACACGCGCGGCAACTACACCGCCGGGGGGCTGTACAAGCCAGGCGTGCGTGACAGCACCCCGGACTACATTCCCAACGTCGCCTGCATTCCCGAGCCGGAAGTGACCGCCGAAGAGCGTTCGGCCATCGGCAACAAGTCGCCGTACGTGGTGCTGGGCAAGTCGTACAAGGTGCTCGACGACACCCGCAACTATGTCGAGCGCGGTACGGCCTCGTACTACGGCGCCAAGTTCCACGGCCGCCTGACCTCCAACCGCGAGGTCTACGACATGTACCAGTTCACCGCCGCGCACAAGACGCTGCCGCTGCCCAGCTTCGCCCGCGTCACCAACCTGGACAACGGCGAGTCGGTGATCGTGCGCGTCAACGACCGTGGCCCGTTCCATGATGGCCGCGTGGTCGACCTCAGTTATGCCGCCGCGGTGCGGCTGGGCATCACCCAGCGCGGTACCGGCAACGTGGAAGTGCGTGCGCTGCAACCGGGCGAGAGCAACCTGCTGGCCCAAAAGCCGTCGCGCCGCGAGCGCCGTGCCGCCGAAACGGCTGTCGCGGCGGCCAGTACGCGCCCGGTAACGGCTGCGCGTGCCACCGCCGACAGCGACATTGATCGCCTGGTCAAGCGCCTGCCGGCCGACGCCATGCCTGCGCGTGGCCAGCCGGCCACCACCCAGGGCGTGGCCAGCGCCGTGCCGGACGTGGCGGTCAGCAGCCTGCCGCCGAGCGCACCGCCGGCGCGCAG
>NZ_KV791375.1:0-40980 GCF_001807895.1 Stenotrophomonas sp. HMSC10F07 | reverse complement strand
GTGTCCGCGGCATGGATGCCGCGGCCAAGCCCCCGGGGACGGGTTCACGGCGTCCCCCGCGAATCCACCCCGCCCGGCCAAGCAAGGCTTCTGCTCTCAAAACATCCAGCCACGAGGGGCTCAGCCGTTCGCCGCCAACTCAGCATCCAGCGCGCGCAGCCGATCCACGGTCCCGACATCGGTCCAACGCCCGCGATGGTGCTGCCCCGTCATCAACCCCTGCGCCATGAAATGCTTCTGCAACGGCACCACCGAGAACTTCGGCGGAACACGCTCGCTACCCGGCGCATCGCCGATCACCGTGTGCCAGTCGGCCACGATGGAGGGGCGATACACGCCGATGCCGGCATAGGTCAGGCACGGCCCTGCGCGGTCGTGGTGCAGCAGGCCCTGCGCATCGAGTCGGTAGTCACCGTCGGGGTGTTGCGCCGGATTGTCGACCAGCACCAGGTGTGCCTGGCCCTGCGGCTCGCGCGGCAGCGTGGCGAAATCGAAATCGGTCCAGATATCGCCGTTCACCACCAGGAACGGGGCATCGCCCAGCACCGGCAATGCGTTGAGGATGCCGCCGCCGGTTTCCAGCGGGGTCTGCCCTTCGTAAAGGAAATGCAGACGCAGGCCCCACTGGCTGCCATCACCCAGCGTCGCCGGGAACTGCTCGGCCAGCCACGCGGTGTTGACCACTACCTCGCGCACGCCGAGCGCCGCCAGGCGTTCCAGGTGCCAGACGATCAACGGCTTGCCGGCCACTTCCAGCAGCGGCTTGGGTGTGTGCAGGGTCAGCGGGCGCATGCGCTCGCCGAGCCCGGCGGCAAACACCAGCGCCTTCATCGGGCCACACGCATTGGTGCGCCCAGGTCGGCCAGCGCCGGCTTGATGCGGTTTTCCAGCAGCTGCTGCAGGGGGGCCAGCTCGCGATAGCGTGGCAGCACTTCATCCAGATAGCCGATGAAGCGCGGTGCGTCGTCCAGGTAATGGCCCTTGTTGTCGCGGTAGCGCAGGCGGCAGAACAGGCCGAGGATCTTCACGTGGCGCTGGATGCCCATCCAGTCGGCATCGCGCAGGAAGGTGGCGCGGTCGGGCACCGGCAGGCCGGCGTCGCGCGCGCGTTCGTGGTACTGCGCCAGCCACTCGTCAACGCGCTGCAGCGGCCAGCTCAGGAAGGCGTCCTTGAACAGGCTCACCGCGTCGTAGGCGATCGGGCCACGCACCAGGTCCTGGAAATCCAGCACCGCGGGGCCGTCGTCGACCGGCATCAGGTTGCGCGGCATGTAATCGCGGTGGGTCATCAGCTGGGCCTGGCCCAGCGCGTTGTCCATCAACCGGCGATGCACCCGCTGCAGCCCCTCGAGCTCACCGCAGTCCAGTTCCAGGTTCAGGTGCCGCTGCAGGAACCATTCGTCGAACAGCCCGGCATCGCGTTGCAGCAGCGCCTCGCCGAACTGGCCGAAGTCGGCTGGCACCGCAATCGCCTGCAGGCGCAGCAGCTGTTCGATCGAGCGGCCAAACCATTCATCGGCATTGCGCGCGTCGAGGATCCTGGCCAGGGTCGGACCGCCGAGATCTTCCAGCAGCAGGAAGCCGGCCTCCAGGTCCTGTGCCAACAGCGCGGGCACGCGCAGGCCGTGGTCGTGCAGCAGGCCGCGCATGCGCAGCCACGGCCGCGGATCTTCCAGCCCCGGTGGGGCGTCCATCACGACGTGGCTGCCACGGGTGCTGGTGGTGCGCCAGTAGCTGCGCATGCCGGCATCGACCGAAGCGCGCTCGACCACCGCGCTGGCATCGTCGAGCTGGGTACGGGCCCACTGCAGGCGCCGCGCGCTGCGCTGGGGATCGGAGGCGGGTTCGGTCATGCGGGCATATCCGGGGGCGCTGGGCGCGCCAACGTCGGGAACAGGAAGGGAAGCGGGGACGGGGTCAGCGGCGGCCGCTGAACAGGCGGAGGACGGCCAGCACGGCCACCGCGCCGACCACCGCACCGAGGAAACCGGCCGGTTCGCCGGGGGCGTACCAGCCCATGTACTGGCCGAACCAACCGGCCAGCAGCGCACCGAGGATGCCCAGCACGATGGTCAGCAGGCAGCCCATGCGGTTGTTGCCGGGCATGAAGAAACGCCCGAGCAGGCCGACGAAGAAGCCGACCAGCAGGATGTACAACCAGCTGCTGCTGCCGAACAGACCATTCATGCGCGCGGATTCCGCTTGAGTGTGGACGCAGCCTAGCAAGGCCAGGCTGCGTCCGTCACCGGTGCCGGATCAGCAGCAGCCGTGGTCGCCGTGGCGGGTGCCGCTGTCGGCAGCCACCGGCGAACCGCTGGTCTCGCCACGCAGGCTGGCGGCGTAGTGCTCGCTGATCACCTTGGACACGCAGGCGGTGACCTTCTTGCCCATCGGGATGTGCAGGAACTCATTCGGGCCGTGCGCATTGGAGTGCGGACCGAGCACGCCGGTGATCATGAACTGCGCACCCGGGAACTTCTCACCGAGCATGCCCATGAACGGGATCGAGCCGCCTTCGCCCATGTACATTGCCGGCTTGCCGAAGAAGGCCTGGCTGGCATCGTCGATGGCCTGGGTCAGCCACGGCGCCATGGCCGGGGCGTTCCAGCCGGTGGAGGCCTTTTCCAGGTCCAGGGTGACCTGCGCGCCGTTCGGCGGGTCGCGCAGCAGCGCTTCCTTCAGCAGCTCGCCGCAGGTCTTGCCATCGGCGGTTGGTGGCAGGCGCAGCGACAGCTTCACCGAGGTCTGCGGGCGCAGCACGTTGCCGGCCGATTCCAGCGGCGGCATGCCGCCCACGCCGGTGACCGACAGCGCCGGGCGCCAGGTGCGGTTGAGCACCAGCTCGGTCAGGTCCTCGTTCATCGGACGCAGGCCGTCGACCATGGGGAACTTCTCGAAGATCTCGGTATCGACCACTTCGGCAGCGCGCCTGGCCTGTTCCTGGCGCTCGGCGGGGATTTCGACGTTCATGCCGTCGATCAGGATACGGCCGGTGTCCTGGTCCTCGATGCGCGACAGCAGTTGGCGCAGCAGGCGGAAGCTGGACGGCACAACGCCGGAGGCATCGCCGGAATGCACGCCTTCGTTGAGCACCTTCACGGTGAAGTTGCCGCCGGTCAGGCCGCGCAGCGAGGTGGTGCACCACAGCTGGTCGTAGTTGGCGCAGCCCGAATCCAGGCAGACCACCAGCGAGGGCTTGCCGATGCGCTCGGCCAGGTGGTCGACGTAGGCCGGCAGGTCGTAGCTGCCGGACTCTTCGCAGGCCTCGATCAGCACCACGCAGCGGGCGTGCGGCAGGCCCTGGGCCTGCAGCGCCAGCACCGCGGCCAGCGAGCCGAAGATGGCGTAGCCGTCGTCCGCACCGCCGCGGCCATACAGCTTGTCGCCGCGAAGGACCGGCGTCCACGGGCCGAGATCGTCATCCCAGCCAGTCATTTCCGGCTGCTTGTCCAGATGGCCGTAGAGCAGGATGGTGTCGTCGCCGGTTTCGGCGCCGGTCGCTGGAATTTCCAGGAAGATCAGCGGCGTGCGGCCTTCCAGGCGCACCACTTCAACCTTCAGGCCGGGCAGCTGCTGGGCCCTGGCCCAGTTCTCCATCAGGGTGACCGCCTGTTCCATATAGCCGTTCTGCACCCAATTGGCGTCGAACATCGGCGACTTGTTGGGAATGCGGATGTAGTCGACCAACTGCGGGACGATTTCGCTGTCCCACTTGTCATTGACGAATTGGCCGAGCTTGGCGCTGTCCATCTGAAACTCCGGTTGCATGGGCTGATCCGGCCATTCTACGCCTGTGCCATGGGTAGGGTTTTTCCTACATCACGTCGGGTATTTGGCTGGCTTACGGAAATCCGGGAAACCGATAGGCTGTGCACATGTGGTGACGGACACTGTTCCTGCCGACGGGATTGCCGGTCGGGGCGGCCAGAATCACAGGGAGATACACGTCGTGCCTTGGAGTGTCGTGTTGAGGGCACTGGTGCTGGTAGTGGGGATCGCTGGGGCGCATGCCGCCGAACCGATCGACATCAACCGCGCCGATGCCCAGGCGCTGCAGCAGGGATTGACGATGGTCGGAGCCGCCAAGGCCGAGGCGATCGTCGAGCACCGGCGCAGACACGGCCCGTTTCATCGCGTCGAGGACCTGGCGCAGGTGAAGGGGATAGGGAAAGCGATCGTCGAACGGAATCGACAGCGGATCACCGTAGGCAACAGGTTGTTGCCGGCGGATCCGGTACCCGGATCGGTACCGGTGCGGACCGTACCCAGGCGCTGACAGCAGGAATCGTCGGAACCGGCAGGAGGCTGGTTCAGCGGTCGCGGACAGGAAGGCCGTGACCACCGACCGCCGCAGGACGCGGCACCAATCACCAGGATGGTGGCATCACAGACCTGTGGAAGGGGCTGAGATACAAACAGGACAGACGCGGCCGCGTGCAGGATGCAACGCTGCCCCCACAGCGCAGGATGCGAGGGGGCGGCAGCAGGCCGACAAGGACGTAACGATTGCCCGGTACGACACATGGCTGTGTCGCCGGGCAGTTTCATTTCCGGCGCCTGGTTTTGCCGCGGCCACCACGGGCCGATGGTGTACGGTGGCCGCTCTGCATGGAAAGGACCCCCGCTGGATGCTTCCGCACCGCCCCACCACCCTGATGCTCGCCCTGGCACTGGCCCTGCCGCTGCTGGCCCATGCCGCTGCGCCGGCACCGGCTGCCAAGCCCGCAGCTGCCACTGCCGGCACCGCCGAAGTGCGCGGGCCGACCGACCTGAAGCCGGGCGAATACCTGTGGCATCCGGAAATCTCGCCGACCGGCCCGATCGTGCTGGTGGTCAGCCTCGATGAGCAGCGTGCCTACGTCTACCGCAACGGTATTGCCATCGGCCTGACCACGATCAGCTCGGGCAAGGCCGGGCACGAGACACCGACCGGTGTGTTCACCATCCTGCAGAAGGACAAGGACCACAAGTCCAACCTCTACAACAGCGCGCCGATGCCGTACATGCAGCGGCTGACCTGGGACGGCATCGCCCTGCATGGCGGCAGCCTGCCCGGGCATCCGGCCTCGCACGGCTGCGTGCGCCTGCCGCAGGCCTTCGCGCAGAAGCTGTTCAGCGAAACCCAGCGCGGCGATACCGTCGTGGTGGCCGATGCCAAGAGCTCGCCGATGACCCTGGCCTATCCGTCGGTGCTGGCACCGGTCAATGCACGCGGCCAGGTCCTGCCGGAGACGGAGGGTGGGGCGCCGGCACAGGCCTGGTGGAACGACAACGCGGCGCCGACCGGGCAGGTCGGCATCCTGGTCAGCCTGCACGACCAGCGCCTGTACGTGCTGCGCGATGGCGTGATGATCGGCGAGTCGCCGCTGAAGGCCGACGCGCTGCCGGCCTTCCAGGGCACCACCCTGTTCGTGATGGGGCAGGGTTTCAGCGATACGCCCAGCCCGCTGGACGCGAACCAGCGCCTGCACCAGTGGACGGCCTACCCGTTGCTGGGCCAGGACCGCGCCCGGGCCACCCCGGACCTGCTGGCCACGCCCTCGCTGCCGATGGCGCTGCCGGCCGAGTTCGCCCGCCAGCTGTACCAGGTACTGGTGCCGGGCACGACCCTGCTGGTCACCTCGCTGCCGGCGGTCCGCCCAAGCCCGGCTGAATCCGGAATGCAGCCGGTCTTGGAATCCGAGCCGCCAGGGTCCACCCTCAAGGGCAACTGAGTCCCTTCGTTGTGCCCATGACTGCATCCCGCCTGTGCCGGCTGGCCGCGTTCGGCCTGCTGGCGACCTCCGCCAGCGCCCCGGCGCTGGCACAGACGCCCGCCCTCGCCACCAGTGCCGATGATCTGGCTGCCCTGCTGTCGCGCAGTGCGCCCAAGGCCGACCGCCACGTGTTGCAGCTGGCGGCGCACGCCATGCGCTGTGCGTTGCAGCGGCCGGAGCTTGGCATCAACGGTGATCGACTGAGCGTTATCGATTACTCGCGACCGTCCACCGAGCCGCGCCTGTGGGTGTTCGACCTGGCCCACCAGCGCCTGCTGTTCGAGGAATGGGTGGCGCATGGCCGCAACAGCGGCGAGAACCGCACCGAGCACTTCTCCAACCGCGATGGCAGTTTCATGTCCAGCCTCGGCGCGTTCACCGCGCAGGAGACCTACATGGGCGGCAACGGCTATTCGCTGCGCCTGGCCGGGCTGGAGCCGGGCTTCAATGACCGCGCGCGCGATCGCGCGATCGTCATCCACGGCGCGCCGTATGTGAACCCGGCCACCGCGCAGTTGCAGGGGCGGCTGGGCCGCAGCCTGGGCTGCCCGGCGGTGCGCCTGTCGGTGGCCAAGCCACTGATCGATGCGTTGCGTGGCGGCACGATGGTGTTCGCCTATTACCCCGACCAGGACTGGTTGAAACACTCGCAGCTGCTGGCCGGCGGGTGCGGCGGCCAGGGCACGCTCGCCACGCGGTGATGCACGATGGCGCGCGGCGTGATGCAATGCGCCGATGAACGTCGACTCCCTGCTGCACACTCCGAGCCGGGTGATCTCCCACCTGGACTATCGCCGCGAACGCTGGCGCAACGGCCTGGGCTGGACCCGCGAGATCCTGCGTCTGCCCGCGCAGGGCGACGACTGGGCGCTGCGCCTGTCGGTGGCCGAGATCGAGCAGGACGCGGCGTTCTCCGCCTTCCCCGGCGTGGAGCGCGAACTGGTGCTGCTGCAGGGCAATGGCGTGTGTCTTCGCTTCGAGGATGGCCGTCTGGCGGAAGTCCTGCCGCCGCACGGGCGCGTGCGCTTTGCCGGCGAGGAAACGCTGCACGGCGAACTGGTCGACGGCACCACGCACGACTTCAACCTGATGTGGAAGCGCGACCTGCTGCAGGCCGAACTCCTGCACCGGCCACTGGTGGGCAGCATGTTCTTCTTCTGCGAACCAGGTGTTGCCTGGGCGCTTTACCTGTTGGCCGGTCATGCCGAGTTCGGTGCCGACAGTGGCCTGCCGCCGCTGCAGGCCGGCGATACCGCGTGGCTGTCAGCGGGTGAACGGCAGCGGCACGCGTTGCAGGGCGGGGGCGAGTTGTTGGCGATCCGGGTGAGTGCGGCAGAGGGATGATTCCTGGGCGCCTGTTGGCGATATCCACGCATGGCGTGGATCTACTGCACATGCGGTTGCCACCCTGCCTGGACGCGCCGTCCAGTAGATCCACGCCATGCGTGGATGGGGCCACCGACACCGCGTCATGATGCGAACCAAGGTTCGCACCCACCAGAAAGCGGTTCGCACGCGTCGATGCCGTTCAGTAGATCCACGCCATGCGTGGATGGGGCCGCCAATGTCGCGTCATGGTGCGAACCAAGGTTCGCACCCACCAGGAGGCAGCTCGAACCCGCTGTAGATCCACGCCATGCGTGGATGCGGCGACCTCAATACACATCGCGCCGGTAACGACCGGCCAGCAGTAGCGCTTCCTTGTCCGCAGTCCCCAGCACCTGCTCGATCACCGCATCCACCGCCGGGGCCATGCCCTGCAGGCTGCCACAGACCAGGATCGTCGCGCCTTCATCCACCCACTGCCGCAGTGTTGCTGCTTCGGCCAGCAGGCGGTCCTGCACATAGCGATGCACACCGCCATCGCGGCTGAACACAGCATCCAGCCGCGCCAGCGTGCCGTCGGCCAGCATCGCCTGCAGCTCTTCGCCGAAATGGAAGTCATGCGCGGCGGTGCGCTCGCCGAACAGCAGCCAGGTACGGCGCGCGCCACTGCGTACGCGTTCGTGCAGGTGTGCGCGCAGGCCGGCGATGCCGGTGCCGTTGCCGATCAGCAGCAGCGGTACCTCGGCGGCGACGCCATGGAAATTGTCGTTGCGGCGCAGGCGCAGTTGCACCGGTTCGCCAAGTGCGGCGTGGTCGCACAGCCAGCCGCTGCCGATGCCGGGTGTTCCATCGGCGCGTAGCTGGCGACGCAGCAGCAGCTCCACCGCGCCGTCGGCCATCACTGAGGCGATGGAGTACTCGCGATGCGGCAGCGGCTGCAGGGTCGCCAGCAGCGCGGGCAGATCGCCCGGGGGGACCAATGAAGGCAGGTGCGAGTGCGCGACGCGTGCCAGCAACGTCTGTCCGTCATCCAGCACCCTGTCCGCATCGAAGCGCTGTGCGTCCAGCCAGGCACGCACGGTGTGCGACGCATGCTGCGGGCCGATCTCGGCGATGTCGCCGGCCTGCCACTGCACATCTGCGCCGGCCGGTGGCCGCAGGCGCAACCAGTACACTGGACCGCCGGGGCTGCCCGGGTTCAGATGTTCGCGCTGCAGCAGCGTCCACGGCTGGTATTCGGCCGGGCTCCAGTCGGGCAGTTCACTGGCGCCACCACCGAGTTGTCCCAGCAGCTGTTGCCAATGACGCAGCGCTGCCGGATCGGCGTTGTCGACCTCGATCGCATCGAACAGCGGATGCGCGCCGTGCTGCCGCAGCCATTGGTCAAGCTGGTGGCCGAATCCGCAGAAGTGGCCGTAGCTGCGGTCGCCCAGCGCGAGCACGCCGTAGTGCAGGTGCGGCAGTGAAGGCGACGAGACCATGACATCGCGCAGGAACGGCAGCGCGTGGTCAGGCGGATCGCCCTCACCGGTGGTGCTGGCGATGAACAATGCACGCTGGCTGCCGGCCAGCAAGGCGGCGTCGACCTCATGCAGACCGCGCACGCGCACCGGCACGCCGGCACCACGCAATGCCTCGCCACTGCGTTCGGCCAGTTCGCGGGCGAAGCCGGTCTGGCTGGACCAGACCAGCAGGATCGGTGCGGCATCGCCGAAGGCAGCATGGTCGCGCGGTCGCCCACGCCACCACAGTGCGGCGCAGGCCAGCGCATACAACGCCGTAGCGAGCACCGCGATCTGCGACTGCCGCGCCGGTGGCGCGCCCTGCCACCAGGCTTCGCCCAGATGCAGCCGCAGCAGCGCCCAGCCGATCACTGCCAGCAGGAACAGCACCAGAGCGTTGCCGAGCCACGCGCGCGACGGACGGGTGCTCATGCGCCTTGCTCGTCGAGCAGGCGCTGGAAGGCGCTGCTGAGAAATTCGAGTGGGCCATCCGCTGCGCGATGCAGGTAGCGCGCGGCCAGTCCTTCGCGTTCGGCCAGCGCCATGCCGTGCTCGCGGCCGAGTACGGTCAGTGCGGTGGCCCAGGCATCAGCATGCATCGCGTCGTCGGCGACCACCGTCACCGCCGCTGCAACCTGGCGAACCGGCCTGCCGCTGCGCGGGTCGAGGCTGTGGCTGTAGGCCTCGCCATCGGCCTGGTACTGATGCCAGCGATCGCCGGAGGTGGCGACCGCCTTGCCATCCAGCGCCAGCACCCGCAGTGGTGTTTCGGTGTGCGCGTCTTCTTCGGGTGCGGATTCCACCAGCACGCGCCAGGGATGGCCATCCGGTTTGCGGCCGTAGCCGGCCAGCTCGCCGCCGACTTCGATCAGCGCTGCCGCAATGCCTTGCCCACGCAGCCAGGCAGCCACGTGATCGACGCCGAAGCCCTTGGCGATCGCAGAGAGATCCAGTTGCAGTCCGCCCGGCTGCAGCAGCGCATCGCCGCGCCATTGCAGGCGCTGCCAACCGCAGCGCTCGCGCGTGGCCTGTACGGTGGTGGCATCGGGTTGGCGGCGTTCGCCGGCGTGTGCACCGAAGCCCCACAGCGCAACCAGCGGACCGATGGTGGGATCAAAGGCGCCGCCACTGGCGGCAGCGATGGCCTGTGCGCAGGCCAGAACGTGGCGGGTCTCGGCCGGCAGCACGCACCATTGGCCCGCGTTGGCGCGGTTGTAGCGACTCAGGTTCGAGCCGGGCTCCCAGGTGCTCATCTGCGCCACCACCGCATCCAGCCGCGCCTGGATGCCGGCATGCAGTGGATGCAGGTCGCGCTGGCGCGGCGCGACCAGCGACACGCTCCACGTGGTGCCCATGGTGGTGCCGCCGAGGCGGGCGATGTCGAGCTGGGGATCGGTCATGGTGGTCTACCGCAGGCACGATGCCGGGGCCTGCCCGGCATCGCGGTCCACATCTATTACTGCGGCAACACTTCCAGCGTGGCGACGTAGCTCAGGCGGCGCTTGGCGGCCTGCTTCACCGAGGTCTTGTTGTCTTCGGTGCCGGTTTCCAGCCAGTACATGCCGGCTTCCGGCCAGGTCACCTTGATCTCGCCCCTGGCGTCGCTGGTGAGCTTCAGTTCGTCCTGTGCGTTGCGGTAGCGGGTGGCACCCCGCACGATCTCGAACTCCAGGCCAGCGGTCGGCTTGCCATCGACCAGCACGCGGAAGGTGGCTTCCTCGCCGGCGAACAGGTCGTTCGGGTGGCCAACAGCGACCAGCTCGATACCCCGGTTGGTCGGCTTCAGCGCGGTGTCGTTCGGCGCACCGTTGGTGACGAAGGTCTCCACGCGGCCCACCGACTGGCTCAGTTCCAGCTTCTTCGCGTCCTTGGGCAGTTCGCCAAGGGTCGCCACGCTGCCGCGCCAGCGCTTGCGCTCGCCGTTCTGCTCGTAGGTGGCGAACAGGCCGTCATTGACCGACGCGATGCGGTAGGTGCCCGGCTGCTTCAGTTCGATGTCGAACACGCTGCGGTACTTGCCGGTGGTCGCGTTCTGAGGCTGCACGGTGCTGCCGTCCGGCGCGGTGATCACCAGCGATTCCAGTCGCAGCGGCACGTGGTTGAAGTAGAACAGGTCGTTGGAGACCGCACCGTCGACGGTGATCCACGGTGCGTTGCCGGCGATCACGGTCTGCGAGGGCAGCAGCCAGGCCTTGTGGGCCAGGGCGGAGAAGGGAAGGGCAGCGGCCAGGGCGGCGGCGAGGACGAGCGTGCGCTTCATGCGGAAGACTCCAGTGGATGCGGGGTGATGCGGCAAGGAGAAGGGGATTACGACTTAATCCCCTCCGTCCCCTTTTCAGGGTTTGACGGACAGGGTGACCTGACCCAGTTCGGTGGCGCCCTGCGCCTTGCCGTTCTGCGCGGCGGTGGCCGGCCAGGTGAAGGGGATCTTCAGCAGTTCGCGGCCGCCGACTTCGCGCACCGCCTCCACCACCAGGGTGTAGTTGCCCGGGGCCAGCTGCTTCAGTGCCGGCTGCCTGTCGCTGAACGACAGTGCGTGCTTGCCGGCCGGGCGGGTCGGGCCGGTCACGCCGTCCACCGGCACCTGCAGGGTACGGCCACTCTTGCGCCACCACTGGCGCAGGTCGGGCAGCCACTTGGTGCCGTGGCCCTCGCTGTTGCTGGTCTGCTGGTACCAGACCGACAGGTTGGCCGCGACCTTCTGGTCGGCGCCTTCCAGCCACACCGCCACATACGGGCGGTGGTACTCGGCCACGTTGAGCTTGGGCACTTCGACGTTGATGTCGAGGGTGGTGGCATAGGCCGGCGAGGTGGCCAGCAGGCCGCTGAGGGCGATGGTCAGGGTGACGCGCATGGGGCGGCTCCGGAGGAACGGATGGAATTCACGGTGGAAGTCAGTGGATCAGCAGCAGGGCGATCAACAGCGGGATCATCAGGCCGAGGCCGACCAGCGGCCAGGTCATGCGCCGTTGCCGCGCATGCAGGTGCAGCAGGAACAGGCCGGTGATGCAGAACACCAGGCAGGCCACGGCGAACAGGTCCAGGAACCATCCCCACGCCGGGCCTGCGTTGCGGCCCTTGTGCAGGTCATTGAGGTAGGAGACCACGCCGCGCGAGGTCGATTCGTACTCCACCGCGCCGGTTTCGCGGTCGATGCTCAGCCAGGCGTCGCCACCGGGGCGCGGCAGCGACAGGTAGATCTCCTCGGCCGACCACTCGGCCGGGCGCCCACCGATGGCGATGCCCAGCTGCGTGTCCAGCCATTGCCGGGCCGGGCGCGGAATCGGCGCGTTGCCGTCCTCGCGCGTGCCCAGCTGGCCCAGCAGCGCGGCCGGCAGTTCCAGGTGCTGGTTCTGCACCTGGGGTTTGGCCTCGATCTTCGCGGCATGGTTAAGAGTCAGGCCGGTCACCGCGAACAGCAGCATGCCGATCAGGCAAACCGCGGAGCTGATCCAGTGCCACTGGTGCAGCGTCCGCAGCCAGAAGCCACGGTTCTGTTGCTGCTGCACGGTGGAAGAGGCAGGACGGCTCACGGCACGGTTCGAAGCGGACGGGGACTGCCCATTACATCATTGATGAGAATAGCTCGCAATTGCGTGTCGTTCTGTATCCCGGAGCAGGCATTCCGGGGTGCCGGCCAGCGGCCGGCACTACCGATCGGTAGATCCACGCCATGCGTGGAGCAGGAGCAGGGCGCGGCGATCAGAACTTCGCGTTCAGCGAAATCCAGTAGCTGCGCCGCTGGTCCTTGGTCGCATAGTCGTCCACGCAGTTGAATTCGCTCTGGCTGATCAACAGGCACGACTGCGAGACAAAATCCTTGTCGAGCAGGTTGTTGACCCGCGCGTTCACCGTCAGCCAGGGCGTGGCCTTCCAGCTGCCACCGAGATGGAAGATCGTGTAGTCCTCGTAGTAGCGGGCGTTGCTGGCGCCGTTGGCATCCAGCAGCGTGTCGCGGTAGCGGTCGTAGCGGCCCTCACCGATCAGCGACAGGCTGACCGCTTCATTGATCTGCCAGTTGAGGCTGGCGTTGGCCATGTGTCTTGCCGGCATGGTGCCGCTGATCGGCAACCCCTTCTGTGCGCCACTGGTCTGCTCACTCTTCGTCCAGGTGTAGTTGCCGCGCAGCTGCAGAGTGTCGAGCAGGTCGACATGCGCGGCCAGTTCGGCACCGCGGGTCTCGGCCTTGTCGATGTTCACGCTCTGGGTGAAGGTGCTGTAGCCCAGTGCCGCCCAACCCGGGCCGATGTCCACGCAGTAGCCGCTGCCGACGCGCGCCACTTCGCAGTTGGGGAAGGTGCCGCCGCTGGCGATCTTGTCTTCGAACGTGTTGAAGAAGCCGGTGACGTTGAAGCCCCAGCGCTGGCCCTCGTAGTAGGCGGCCAGCTCGTAGTTGGTGCTGGTTTCAGGCTTCAGGTTCGGCGAACCCACCAACGGCAGCACGCCCTGGCCACCGAAGCCGGTGATGCCCGGGAACAGCTGGTCCGGTCGCGGGGTCTTGTAGCCGGTGCTGACGCCGCCCTTGAAGGTCCACGCATCGCTGGCGTTCCACACCAGGTAGCCACGCGGACTGACGTGGCTGCCGAACACGTTGTGGTCGTCGTAGCGCAGGCCGAAGGTGGCGGTGAGGGTGTCGGTCAGCGCCCAGTTGTCCTCGGCGAACAGCGCCCACATGCGGTGCTTCTGCCTGGTGTTGCTGCGGTAGCCAGCGCCATCCATGCCGAACACGCCATCGACCATGTCAGTGTTGTTGTACTGGCCACCCACGGTCAGCTTGTGTGCGCCGAAGTCCAGGTCGAGCATCGTGTCGAGCACGTAGCCTTCCAGTTCCATGGTGCGCAGCGGGCGCGGCAGGAACGCCTGCAGGCGCGCCATCTCGCTGGGATGGAGTGCGGCCAGCGCATTGCCACGGCCGGCCGCGCAGTTGTTGGAAGCGCCGGTGCGACGGCAGACGTCATTCCACAGCGTCTGCAGGTTGGCACGCTCGTCCAGGGTCAGCGGCAAAGAACGGCCGAGATTGCTGCTCTTGCTGTGGGTCAGCGAAGTCTGCCAGGTGCCGAAGCTGTAGCGGCCCTGGTGGGTCAACGATAGCTGATCGCGCTCGTAGCGCTGGTAGGCGGTGTAGCCCACGCGCGGCTGCACCACACGGCGGGTGACGGTGCCGCTGCCGTTCGGGTTGGGGATCACCGCATTGCCGACGCGCCACAGGCTGGCCAGGCTGTCCAGCGTGCCGGTCTGGCCTTCGCGGTTGTCGTACTTCTGCCGAGACACGTCGTAGTCCAGCCACAGTTCGTGGTCATCGTTGACATGGAAGTCCAGGCGCACCCCGGTATTCCAGTTGGTGTTGGCGACCGACTTGCCGCCACCGCCGAAGCCGATGCTGCGCTCCCACAGGCTGCCGTCGGGCAGGGACAATGCATCCCATTCGGGGTTGGATGCCTTGGCATCGTAGTAGCTGCCGCGTAGTGCCAGGCTGAGGCGATCCTTCAGCAGTGGGCCGCTGAGGTAGAGGTCGGTGGTGCGCGCATCGCCGAACTGGTCGTCCTGCTGCACGGTGAAGCTCTGGCTGACCGAGCCGTGCCAGCTGTCCTGGTTGCGGCGGGTGATGATGTTGATGACGCCGCCCATCGCGTCCGAGCCGTACAGCGTGGACATCGGCCCGCGCACGACTTCGATGCGTTCGATCGCCTCCAGCGGCGGCAGGTAGGCGAACTGGCCGCCACCGAAGTTGTTCGGATAGATCTGGCCGACATTGCTCTGGCGGCGGCCGTCGATCAGCACCAAGGTGTACTCGGACGGCAGGCCGCGCATCGACACGGTGGCGCGGCCGTTCTTGTCGGTCGCTTCCAGGCCCACGTCGATGCCTTCGACGTCGCGCAGCGCGTCGACCAGGCTGGTATAGGGGCGCTTGCTCAGTTCCTCGCGGCTGACCACGCTGATGCTGGCCGGGGCATCGATCACCTTCTGTTCGAAGCCGGAGGCAGTGACCACCACCTTGTCCAGCGTCTGCGGTGCGCCGGCGGCGTCACCGTGGGCGAAGGCGGGGCTGGCGAAAGCCGCCAGCACGGCGCTGGTCAGCAGGGTACGGGACAGGGACGAACGGACACGATGGCGCTGGGCCATGGCAGTTACCTCGAAGGATGCAGGGTGGCGCGATGCCGTGCGCGAAGGGCGCGGCAGGCACGGAAGGCCCGGTCAGGGGCGGCAGGGATGAAGCAGACAGCGGCGTGCAGGCGCGACCGCGCGGGCGGTCACGCCAGGCCGTGGATCAGGCGAGCGGCGGCGCCTGGCCGCGTTGCTGGCGGCGCCCGGGCGCATCGGCCCAGGGCGTGTCCGGAGCGGCCAGCGGCCAGTCCGGGCGCACGCCGGGCATGGCCGGCGTGGCGGGTACGAGTTCGAGTTCAGTGCGCAGCCAGTGGCTGGCCAGCAGCAACGGCGGGTGTGCCTGCTCGGCCGCTTTCACCGGGGTGGCGGCACAGCGGCGCAGCTTGGCCGGCGCCTCTTCCTGCAGGGGGCTTTCGCCACCGCGCTCTTCCAGCGGCATCTGCATGGCCATTCCGGCCTGGGCCTGTGGCAGCAGTGGCAGGGTGCCCAGCAGCAACGCCAGCATCGCCACCCATGCCAGCAGGCTGGCCAGCGCCGGACGCTGGCCGCGCATGGCGGTGCCCATCTTGCGATGGATGAGTGGGCGAGGGCGAAGCGGACGCAGCAAGCAGGGGTCCCCAGGGGTCTGCCGGCAGCGGCCGGCACCAACGGGGCGTGATTGTAATGAGAGCCGTTAGCTGTTGCAAATGAGAATGATTGCCAAAATGCCGCAGGCCGGCCCGGCAAGGCTCAGACTTCGCTCCAGCGCCGCAAAAGGTTGTGGTACACGCCGGTCAGCTGCAGGATCGCCTCGGCGTCGCCGCCGGTCTGCCGCAGGCGCTCGATCGAGCCATCCATTTCCCACAACAGGCGGCGCTGCACGTCGTCGCGGATCATGCTCTGCACCCAGAAGAAAGAAGCCACGCGTGCGCCCCTGGTAACCGGCCGCACCTGGTGCAGGCTGCTGGACGGATACACGACCAGGTCGCCGGCCGGCAGCTTCACTTCGTGCTCGCCGTAGGTGTCGCTGATGATCAGCTCGCCGCCTTCGTACTCCTCGGGCGCGGACAGGAACAGGGTGCAGGAGATGTCCGAGCGCAGCTGCTCGCCATTGGCCAGGTTCATCACCGCACCATCGACGTGGTAGCCATAGGCGCCGCCACCGCTGTAGCGGTTGAAGCGCGGCGGCAGGTACTTCAGCGGCAGCGCGGCGCTGAAGAACAGCGGGTGCCGGGCCAGCGCGACGAGGATGATCTCGCCCAGTTCGCGGCGCAGCGGGGAAGCCTCGGGCAGCTGCTGGTTGTGCTTGGCCTGTGCGCCCAGATGCCCCACGGTTTCGCGGCCATCGGTCCAATCGGCGTCGTCGAGGCGGCGCCGGAAGCCGGCGACCTGGTCGGCGCTGAGAATGTCGGGGATGTGCAGCAGCATGCGGGACTCCTCAGAGGGACGGCGGTGCGATCAGGGCGCGCACCTGGGGATGCGGCGACGCGGCCAGTTCCGGCACGATGTGCGCCATGAACGCCGGACTGCCGTGCGCCAGGGCGAGCCGCAGCCAGTGCACGGCCTGCTCGACCTGGCCGGCCTGCAGCAGGATCGAGGCGTAGTTGGCCTGGCCGCGGAAATCACCGGCCTCGGCCGCACGCTGGTACCAGGCGAGTGCCGCCTGCGGATCAGCCGCGGTATCCAGCCCGTCTTCGAGATGGCGGGCCAGCAGGTTCATCGATTTGGCATGGCCCAGGTGCGCGGCACGGGTGTACAGGGCCAGTGCCTGCGCGCGGTCCTGGGGCACGCCGCGGCCGGTGGCCAGCAGGTTGGCCAGGTTGTACAGGCCCCAGTCCAGCCCGGTGTCGGCCGCGCGCCGGTACCACACCGCGGCCAGCGTGGGATCGGGCGTGGTGCCCTGGCCCAGCTCATGGCAGCGGCCGAGCATGTTCATCGCCATCGGCGCGCCGTTGTTGGCGGCGGTTTCGTACCAGAGCAGCGCAGCCGAGGCGTCCTGCGCGGTGCCTTTGCCTTCCATGTGCATCTGCGCGAGCAGCAGTTGTGCATCGACCTGCCCGGCCTGTGCGGCGTCGCGCACGCGTGCGAACGCAGCCTGTGGATCGTGCTGGAGCAGCTCGGCCAGGGCGTCGCTGTCGATGGGGGTACGGGGTGCCATGATGGGGTGAGTATCGCCGGAAACAAAAACGGCGGCAGGAGCCCCTGCCGCCGTGATGGAGCGCCGTTACATCAGAACTTGACGTTCAGTGCCAGGGTGGCCGAGCGACCCGGGGCGATGCTCGCGTAGTGCGAGGCATAGGCCTTGGTGAAGTAGGTCTTGTCGGTCAGGTTCTGCACGTTGAGCTGCAGGCTGATGTTGTCCTGGATCGCGTAGCTGGCCATCGCGTCGAAGCGGGTGTAGCTCGGGATCCACTTGGTGTTGGCGACATCACCGTACTGCTTGTCCGAGTAGAACGCGCCGGCGCCGATGGTCAGGCCGATCGGGAAGCGGTAGGTGGTCCACAGGTTGGCGCTGTGCTTGGCAGTGTTCGGGAACACGTTGCCGTTGTATGGCGACGGCACGTACACGTTGGACGGGCAGGTGCGGCCCACCGGTGCGCCACAGACGAAACCGTTGTCCTTCAGTTCCGAGTCCAGGTAGGTGTAGCCGCCGTACAGGCTCCAGGCGTCGGTCAGCTGGCCGGTGAAGCCCAGTTCGAAGCCGTTGATCTCCTTCTTGCCGGCGTTCTGGCTGGTGCCGTTGTCGACCGTCACGCGTGCGTTGTTCATCACGGTGTGGAAGATCGCTGCGGTCAGGTTCAGGCGCTGGTCGAACAGGTCCCACTTGGTGCCCAGTTCGAGGTTCCTGGTGTCCTGCGGCTTGAGGTCGGCCACGGCGGCGCTCAGACCGTCCGAACCGTCACCACCGTCCATGCCCGGCGGGGTCGAGGAGGTGCCCCACGACAGGTAGATGCTGCCGTTGGCGGCCGGCTTGAACACCACACCGGCCTGGTAGTTCAGGAAGTCGTTGCTGTTGCGCACGCGGGTCGGTGCCTTGCCGGCCACCGGAGTGGTCAGGGTGGTGCGGAAGTCGTCGTAGCGCAGGCCGAGGTTGATCATCCACTGCTCATTGAGCTCGATGGTGTCGAACACGTAGGCGGAGGTGGTCCTGGTGCGCTGCTCGACGTCCAGTGCCTTGTCGCTGCGGTACACCGAATGGGTGGCTGCCCACGGATCGCGCGGATCCGGATTGGCGAAATCGGTGCAGTTGTAACCGGTGGCCGCGCCGGTGGTCGGGCACTTGCTGTTGCCGGTGAGCGGGTTGCTGGTGCCCGGCGTCATCAGGTAGCTGCCGCGGGTCATCTTCTCGTCGCTGTATTCGACGCCAGCGCTGTAGCTGTGCTTGAGCGCGCCGGTCTGGAAGGCACCGGTTAGGCCCAGCTGGTCGGCGAAGCTCTTGACGTCGACGGCGCGGGCGTTGGTACGGCGCCACAGGGTGCCGTAGTTGTTCGGGTTGCCCTGGCTGTCGTCCGGCTGGGTCCACAGGTAATCGTTGCTGGTGTTGCCCAGGCGCGCGATGTTGCGCAGCTTGTGGCCGCCGAAATCGTAGCTGGCATCCAGGGTGCTGATGTCGGCGCGGGTGCGCTGGAAGTCACGATCGACCAGGCCGTAGTAGTTGTTGCGGTCCGGCACCATCGGGCGGCCATCGACCCACTTCGAGGCCGGCGCCCCGTTCGGGTTGCCATACGGGAAGCCACCGGCGTCCGGCAGGTCATCGCTCTGCATGTGGTAGTGGCTGGCGATCAGCTGTGCCGGGCCGTTCAGGCCGAATGCGATCGACGGCGCGATGCCCCAGCGGCTGACATTGGCGGCGTCGCGGCCAGCGATGTCCGATTCGTGCTTCATCAGGTTCAGGCGCGCGGCGATGCCATCGCCCAGCACGTAGTTGGCGTCCACGGTGCCGCGTGCGTAGCTGTCGGTACCGATGCCCATGCTGGCGCTGGTCTCGTTCTTCAGCTTCGGCGTCTTGCTCACCAGGTTCAGGCTGCCACCACCGGAATCGCGGCCACCGTAGGCCGAGCTCGGGCCCTTGACCACTTCCACCTGCTCCAGATCGAAGATCTCGCGGGTCTGCGAGCCGACGTCGCGCAGGCCGTCGACGAAGACGTTGCTCTGCGAATCGAAGCCACGGATGAAGGGGCGGTCGCCGGTCGGGTTGCCGCCTTCGCCGGCACCGAAGGTGATGCCCGGCACCATGCGCAGCGCATCCTGCAGGTTGGTCGCACCGGTTTCGGCGATCAGCTTCTCCGACACGATCGACACTGACTTGGGGGTGTCCAGCAGTTCGGCGGTGAATTTCGGCGAGGACGGATTGAACCAGCTGCCGCGCACCTGCACCTTGTCCAGGTCGGTGGCCTTGCTGGATGCGGCATCAGCGCTGTCGGCAGCCTGCGCGGCCAGCGGCGCGAAGCCTGCGGCCAGGGTGGCGGTGGCGAGCAGGGAAACGCGCGGGGCGTGCTTGCGGGACGTGATGTGGGTCATGGCTTTGGGTAGTGGCGTGGATCGGGAAACGGCGAAGGCCGAAGCGCAGACAGCGCGACGACAGGGAGGGAGCGTCTTCTGTAGAGCCGAGCTGATGCCCGGCGATGCGGCGAACGACTTCAGGCGCACGGCAACAGCCGCAGGGCGCCTCAGCTGGCGTGGGGTGCGGGCGGTGCGTGGCCGGGGTTCAAGCGCAGTGCGGGATCGTGCAGTTGCCGGCGCAGGGCATCGGAGCGCCATAGCGGGATATGTGCGACCAGGGGCGCGCGCAGGGGTGCCACACCGGTGCAGGGCGTGTTGCCCTCACCATCAAGCGGCGGCTCCGGTGCAGGTGCAGCATGTTGCGGGCATTCGTCTGCCGACGGCGCCGGCAATGGCATGACCTGGCGCAACCCTTCGGCATGTGCCTGCCAGCCTTGGGTAGTCGGGGCGTTGCTGCGTCCTTCGTGCAGCGCCGACCAGCCCAGCAGCAGCGTCAGCAGCACGGCCACGGCCAGTGGCCACCCCTGGCGGGCGAGCTGGCACAACGTGGCAGTGGGCGCGGGCGAAGCCATGGCGCGAGGGCGAAGTCGTTACGAAGATGTTACGTAGAATAACATCAACGATAATGATTCGCATGTACGGGGTGTTGCGGGACGCCGGGGCGGCCGGGGAACGCCCTGCGAAGGCCCTTGCGGGGCCTCCTGCAGATCCAGCCCAGGGAGGATACCCCCAGGTCGGGGCGCCGCCTCAATCCCGGTCGTCGCGCGTCCAGACGGCGTCGTGTTCGCGCTTCACCGGGAACTTGGGCACCGGGGTATAGGCCGGTGCGCACAGGGCGCGGCCATCGCGTACGTCGAAGCGCGCGCCGTGCAGCACGCACTCCACGCTGCCTTCGGCAGTGTTGAACTCGCCCGAGGACAGCTCGAATTCCTCGTGCGTGCACTGGTCTTCCAGCGCGTACAGCTCGCCGTCGAGGTTGAACACCACGATCGGGGTGCCGGTCACCTCGTCGAACACGCTCTTCATTTCACCGGGCAGCAGCTCGTTGCTGGCGCACACGAAGGTCCAGGTATCGCTCACGCGGCCGCTCCGGCCAGCGGTTTTTCCAGGATCTCGAAGCGCAGGTCGTCGCGCTTGGGGATGCCGAAGCGTTCGTCGCCATATGGGAAGGGTTTCTTGATGCCGGTCCGCTGGTAGCCACGACGCTCGTAGAAGGCGATCAGTTCCTCGCGTACGTCGATCACCGTCATCTGCATCACCGGCACGTTCCATTCGCGTGCGGCGTGGGCTTCGGCGGCGTCCATCAGCTGCTTGCCGACGCCGCCGCCCTGCTGTGCGGGGTCGACCGAGAACATGCCGAAGTAGCCCTTGCCCTCAACGTCGGCAACGTGGGCGCAGGCCACAAGAACGCCTTCGCGCTCGGCCAGCAGGATGGTGGAGCGGGGGCGGTCCAGGTCGGCCTGGATGCCTTCGGCGTCGATGCGGGCGCCATCCAGCAGGTCGGCTTCGGTAGTCCAGCCCACGCGGCTGGCGTCGCCACGGTAGGCCGAGGTGACGAGGGCGATCAGGGCGGGGATGTCGGCCGGCGTGGCGGCGCGGAAGGTCAGGGTGCTCATGGGGGCATTTTAGGTGGGCAGTAGGCGGGCGCAAATGGGGGAGGCCCTCGGCGGCCCTGGCAACCGCTATGCTCGTGCATTCTTCAAATGCCAGGCGGAGTGCAGGGGTGGGCATACCGAAGGGAATCGCGCTGGCCGCAACTGTCCTGCTTGTGGCTCTTCTGGCTTGCCTGCCGGCGCAGGAGGAGAGTGGCGGCATCGCGCCCAACGGCCTGGGATGCCCGCGTTTCAGTGCGTCCCGTGCGTTGCCAGTGACGGTGGAGGCGCTGCGTGCCGATCCCATGCGTTATCACGGCAGACTGGTGCGCGTACGGGGTGCCTACGTTGAGAGCTTCGAAATGTCTGCGCTGCACGCGGGGCCACCGGTGCAGGATCCATGGGCGGCCGACGGCGTGTGGGTGAATGGAATTCCCGTCACGGCGCTGCCGTCGGAGCAGGCGGTTGAACTCACCGGAATCGTATCGGCGGGCCAACCCGCGTTCCCTTACGGCAAGGGGCACCTTGGGCAATGGCCTGCGGAGCTCTGCGTGTCTTCGATCCTGCCCTTGGCGGCGCCATGAAAAACGCCGCGGTTTCCCACGGCGTTCTCGTTGCTTCCGGCTGCGCTGTGAGTCTTACCCCAGCAGCTTGCGTACCTTGGTCAGCGCGGTCATGAACCGCTCGATCTCGGCGTGCGTGTTGTAGAACGCCAGCGAGGCGCGGCAGGTGGCGGCGACGCCGAAGTACTGCAGCAGCGGGTGTGCGCAGTGCTGGCCCGATCGCACGGCCACGCCTTCCAGGTCGAGCAGGGTGGCCAGGTCGTGGGCATGCGCACCCTCGATCAGGAACGAGACCACGGCCGCCTTCTCCGGTGCCTGGCCGATGATGCGCAGGCCGTCGACACGGCGCAGTTCCTCGGTGAAGTGCGCCAGCAGTTCGGCTTCGCGCGCTTCCACGTTGTCCTGGCCAAGCTGCTGCAGGTAGTCGGCGGCCACGCCCAGGCCGATGAAACCGGCGATGTTCGGGGTGCCGGCTTCGAACTTGTGCGGGGCGTCGTTGAACACGGTGCCGTCGAAGCTGACTTCCTTGATCATCTCGCCGCCGCCGAGGAACGGCGGCATCGCGTCCAGATGCTCGCGACGGGCCCACAGCGCGCCGGTGCCGGTCGGACCACACATCTTGTGGCCGGTGATCGCGTAGAAGTCGCAGCCGATCGCGGCGACGTCGACCTTGCGGTGCGGTACTGCCTGCGAGCCATCAACCACGGTGATGATGCCGCGCTTGCGCGCTTCACGGCAGATCTCGCGCACCGGGTTGACCGTGCCCAGCACGTTGGAGACATGGGTGACCGCCAGCAGCTTGACTTCGGGGGTCATCGCCGCACGCAGCGCATCCAGGTCGAGCGCGCCATCGGGGGTGATCTCAGCCACGCGGATGGTGGCGCCGGTACGCTGCGCGACCAGCTGCCACGGCACGATGTTGGCGTGGTGCTCCATGCGCGACACCAGGATCACGTCGCCGGCCTTCAGCCGCGGCAGCGCCCACGAATACGCCACCAGATTGATGGCGAAGGTGGTGCCGCTGCAAAGCACCAGGTCGCTGGGGCGCACGTTGAGGAAGCGGGCCAGCGTGTTGCGTGCGCCTTCGTAGGCGTCGGTAGCTTCGCTGCCGAGCGCGTGCACCGCGCGGCTGACGTTTGCGTTGTAGCGGCGGTAGAACTCGTCCACCGCGCCGATCACCTGCACCGGCTTCTGGCCGGTGTTGGCATTGTCGAAATAGACCAGCGGCTTGCCGTGCACTTCGCGCATCAGCAGCGGGAAGTCGAGGCGGACGCGGTCCCAGTCGGGCGCGCCGGTGCGTTCTTCGATCGGGCGCGGCGTGGACAGGTTCATGCCACACCCGCCTCGGCCAGGGCCTTGTCCAAACGGCGTGCCAGCTGCTCGCGCAGGGCTTCCGGCAGGATCTTCAGCGGCTCATGGCAGAACGCAGCGCTGAGCAGCGCCTGCGCCTGGGCCTGCGGCAGGCCGCGCGAGCGCAGGTAGAACAGCGCATTGGCATCGAGCTGGCCGACGGTGGCGCCATGCGCGGCCTTCACTTCATCGGCGTCGATCACCAGCGTCGGCTGGGTATCGATCTCGGCGTCGGCCGACAGCAGCAGGTTCTTGTTGGACAGGTTCGCATCGGTGCCGTCGGCGCCTTCGCGGATCTGGATGCCGCCATGGAACACCACGCGGCTGCGGTTGGCGGCAACGCCGCGCCACAGCAGTTCGCAGGCGGTATCGCGCGCGATGTGATCGATGCCCAGCCGGGTCTCGACGTGGCGGCGGCCATTGCCGAGCAGCACGCCGTTGGCGGTCAGCTGGGCGTTGTCGCCTTCCAGTCGCACGTTCAGTTCATGGCGGCTGAGCGCGGCGCCCAGTTCCAGGTCGACGCGGTGGTACTGCGCGTCGCGGGCCAGCACCGCGTCGGTACGCAGGAAGCTGGTCTGGCGCGCGCTGCCGGCCTGCACGCGGGCGTGCTTGAGCACGGCGTCGCGCGCGACGTGGGCATGCAGCACGGTGTTGTCCAGGTGGGCGGAGTCACCCACGCTGAAGCGGTGCTCGACCACGCCGAGGCTGGCGCCGGCACGCAGTTCGATCAGGTGGCGGTGATGCCAGGCCAGGTCGGTCTCGCCGGCCACACTGGCGAACACCAGCTGCAGCGGCGCTTCGACCTGCACGCCTTCATCCACGCGCAGCACCACGCCTTCATCGGCCAGCGCGGCATTCAGGCGGGCGAAGATCTCTTCGCTGCGTTCGTAGCGACGGCCAAGGAAACGAACGGCGTCTTCGCCGGCGGCCAGCGCGGCCGACAGCGGCTGCAGCTGCACGCCGGACGGCAGGGCCTGCACGTCGCTCAGCGCGGCATCCAGGCGACCGTTGACGAACACCAGGCGCGGCGCCGGGATGTCGTCCAGCAGCGCGGCGTCCAGCGCCGGGCCCTGCACCGGTGCCGCAGCAAACGCACGGCGTTCGAGCTGGCGCAGCGAGGTGTACTTCCAGGCTTCATTGCGAGCGGCCGGCAGGCCATCGCGCAGGGCCGCATCCAGCACTTCGCGGCGCGCATCGCTGCCGCAGAAGGCCTGGGCCATCGAGTCGAGCAGGGCGCTCATCAGACCGCCGCCTCGGGCACGACCCGGTCCTTCAGGAAATCATAGCCGTGCGCTTCCAGTTCCAGCGCCAGCTCGGGGCCGCCGCTCTTGACGATGCGGCCATCGGCCAGCACGTGCACCACGTCCGGCTTGATGTAGTCCAGCAGGCGCTGGTAATGGGTGATGACCAGGAACGAACGGTCGGCGGCGCGCAGCGCATTGACGCCGTCGGCCACGCTCTTCAGCGCGTCGATGTCCAGGCCCGAGTCGGTCTCGTCGAGGATGGCCAGCTTCGGTTCCAGCACGGCCAGCTGGAAGATCTCGTTGCGCTTCTTCTCGCCGCCGGAGAAGCCTTCGTTGACGCCACGATGCAGCAGCTCGTCCTTCAGGTGCAGCACGGCCAGCTTCTGGCGCACCAGCTTGAGGAACTGCATGGAGTCGAGTTCGTCCTCACCGCGTGCCTTGCGCTGGGCGTTCAGTGCCGCGCGCAGGAAGTAGGTGTTGTTCACGCCCGGGATCTCCACCGGGTACTGGAACGCCAGGAACAGGCCGGCAGCGGCACGCGCTTCCGGGTCCTGCTCCAGCAGGTCGACACCGTCGAACTGCACGCTGCCTTCGGTCACTTCGTAGCCGTCGCGGCCGGCCAGGACATTGCCCAGGGTGGACTTGCCTGCGCCGTTCGGGCCCATGATGGCGTGCACCTGGCCGGGCTTCACATCCAGCGACAGGCCCTTGAGGATTTCCTTGTCGCCGATGCGGGCGTGGAGATTGTCGATCTTCAGCATGGTGGGGGTTTCCGTGGGGCGGGCCTGGGCCCGCCGGTAAAGAGAATGCGTTTGCGAGGGGCAGGGGCGGGCGGTCAGCCCACCGAACCTTCCAGCGAGACTTCCAGCAGCTTCTTGGCTTCCACTGCGAACTCCATCGGCAGTTCGCGGAACACCTGCTTGCAGAAGCCGTCGACGATCATCGACACCGCGTCTTCCTGGCTGATGCCACGGGCGCGGCAGTAGAACAGCTGGTCGTCGGAAATCTTCGAGGTGGTGGCTTCGTGCTCGACGGTGGCGCCCGGGTTCTTCACCTCGATGTAGGGGAAGGTGTGGGCACCGCACTGCTTGCCGATCAGCAGCGAATCGCACTGGGTGTAGTTGCGCGCGCCGTCGGCATTGCGGTCCACGCGCACCAGGCCGCGGTAGGTGTTCTGGCCGCGGCCGGCGCTGATGCCCTTGCTGACGATCTTGCTCTTGGTGCGCTTGCCGACGTGGATCATCTTGGTGCCGGTGTCGGCCTGCTGGCGGTGATGGGTCAGCGCGACCGAGTGGAACTCACCGACCGAATCGTCGCCCAGCAGCACGCACGAGGGGTACTTCCAGGTGATCGCCGAGCCGGTCTCGACCTGGGTCCAGGTGACCTTGCTGCGCGCGCCGCGGCATTCGGCACGCTTGGTGACGAAGTTGTAGATGCCGCCGACACCGTTCTCGTCGCCCGGGTACCAGTTCTGCACCGTGGAGTACTTGATCTCCGCATCTTCCAGTGCCACCAGTTCGACCACCGCAGCGTGCAGCTGGTTCTCATCGCGCATCGGTGCGGTGCAGCCTTCCAGGTAGGAGACGTAGGCCTTGTCCTCGCACACGATCAGGGTGCGCTCGAACTGGCCGGTGTGGCCGGCGTTGATGCGGAAGTAGGTGCTCAGTTCCATCGGGCAGCGCACGCCTTTGGGAATGAACACGAAGCTGCCATCGGAGAACACCGCCGAGTTGAGTGCGGCGAAGTAGTTGTCACCCACCGGCACCACGGTGCCCAGGTACTGGCGCACCAGCTCCGGGTGTTCCTTGATGGCCTCGGACATCGAGCAGAAGATGATGCCCTTCTCGGCCAGTTCCTTGCGGAAGGTGGTACCGACGGAGACCGAGTCGAACACCGCATCCACCGCCACGCCGGCCAGCTTGGCGCGCTCGTGCAGCGGCACGCCCAGCTTGTCGTAGGTGTCGAGCAGTTCCTTCGGCACGTCGTCCAGCGAGGCGTACTTCGGGCCCTTCGGCGCGGAGTAGTAGCTGAGCGCCTGCAGGTCGATCGGGGCGATCTCCAGCTTGGCCCAGTCCGGCATCGGCAGGGTCAGGAAGTGGCGATAGGCGTCCAGGCGCCACTGCGTCATCCACTCCGGCTCGTCCTTCTTGGCCGACAGGGCACGGATGGTGTCCTCGTCCAGGCCCGGCGGCAGGGAGTCCGACTCGATCTCGGTGATGAAGCCGGCCGAATACTTGCGGCCGAGCTGCTCGTGGATCTCGCGGTTGGGGGTGTCGTCGTGGGCGACGTTTTCGATGGTTTCGGTGGCCATGGGGGGGCTGCCTGTGGATCAGGAGACGACGTCGACAGCGATGGTGCGGCGCTGTTCGTCATCGGCAAGGGGAAGGGGGGGCAGGATCTGCGCAAGACTGACGTCGCGCAGGGCCTCGGAGACCACGTCGTTGATCAACCGCCAGCTGCTGCGCGCGCCGCACTTGGGTGCCATGCCGCACTGGTGGTGGTCGTGGCTGCATTCGGTCAGGGCAAGCGGCCCTTCCATCGCTTCGACCACTTCGAACAGCGAGATCTCGATGGCCGGGCGGGTCAGCCGGTAGCCGCCACGGACGCCGCGCAGGCCTTCGACCAGGCCGGCCTGGGCCAGCGGCTTGAGTACCTTGCTGACGGTGGGCGGCTCTAGGCCGGTGAATTCGGCCAGTTCGGTGGCACTGAGCACCTCGCCCGGACGGGCGGCGAGCACGGTCAGCACGACGGTGGCGTAATCGGTGAGCTTGGTGACGCGCAACATGGGGATGCGAGTGGTTCTTAAAGCGGACTGAAATTGTACGCTTTTATTCGCCACCATCCAACCCGGGCATTCAGCCGGCGCTGGGGCCGGGCCGGGAGGCGTTGCCAGCGGGCGCTGCCGGGGGCGCCATGCTGCGCCAACCGGGTGATTTTCGCAATCACCCGGAATGGGCGAGAATCCCTGTTCCATCCGCTGCAAACAGCCCGTGCCGATGCCGAAGAAGATCCAAGCCCGCAAGTCCGCCATCCATGGCAACGGCGTGTTCGCCGTCGCCCCGATCAAGCAGGGCGAGCGCGTGATCCAGTACAAGGGCCTGCTGCGCAGCCATGGCGACGTTGATGCCGATGACAGCGGCGACGTCGAAAGCGGCCATACCTTCCTGTTCACCCTCAATGACGACTGGGTGATCGATGCCAACTACAAGGGCAACGATGCGCGCTGGATCAACCACAGCTGCGACCCGAACTGCGAGGCGGTGATCGAGGAGGATGAGGATGGCGACAGCCGTGGCGACAAGGTGTTCATCGAGGCGCTGCGCGATATCAAGGCTGGCGAAGAGCTGACCTACAACTACGGCATCACGCTGGCCGAGCGCCACACCGCCAAGCTGAAGAAGATCTGGGAATGCCGCTGCGGCTCGCCCAAGTGCACCGGCACCATGCTGCAGCCCAAGCGTTGACCCGCGACGGGGAGTGCCGGCCAGCAGCCGGCACTAGCGGGAGGCTCTCCACCTGCCGTGCACGGCAGGGTCACCGCCGTGCAAGGGCCGTTCGTCCACGCTGTGCACTCCCCCAACTGGAGTGCACCCATGGCAGAGCGATTGAAGGGCAAACAGATCGCAATCCTCGCGACCCACGGCTTTGAACAGTCCGAATTGACCGAGCCCAAACGGCTGCTGGAAGCGGAAGGTGCGCGGGTCAGCGTGGTGTCGCCCGCAAAGGAGGCGACCATCAAGGGCTGGAAAGAGAAGAACTGGGGCGACGCCGTCGCGGTCGACATTCCGCTGGACGAGGCGGATCCGGCGGGCTTTGATGCCCTGGTGCTGCCAGGGGGCGTCATCAATCCGGACACACTGCGCACCGACGACGCGGTGCTCAGCTTCATCCGCTCAGTGGATGAAGCCGGCAAGCCCGTCGCGGCGATCTGCCATGGTCCGTGGCTGCTGATCAACAGCGGGCTGGCAGATGGCCGCGAGCTGACCTCCTGGCCCTCCCTTCAGCAGGACCTGGCCAACGCGGGCGCGAACTGGCGCGATGCCGAGGTCGTGGTCGACGGCAACGTGATCACCAGCCGCAAGCCGGATGACATTCCTGCTTTCAGCGAGGCGGTGGTCAAGGCACTTGCCGCGTGATGCCTTGCCGGTAGTGCCGGCCGCCGGCCGGCACTACCTTATTTGCCCAGCAGGCCTGCCGGCACCAGGTTGCCCAGGTTCTGGTTGAAGGTGACCACCAGCTTGCCGTTCTTGACCTGTGCCGCCTGCACCTGCAGCGCGCCGAGCACCCCGGCCACGGCCGGGTCCAGCTTGTAGATCGGTTCGCGCTGGGCGTAGTCGCTCAGCCAGGCATTGAGCAGGCCGCGGGTGCGTGAGTCGAGGCGGCCGCCCTGGTTGGCCGGGGTGAAGTCATCCACGCTGGGCTGCTGCAGGTGGAAGCCCTGGGTCTGCGCGTCGTAGCGCAGGCCGCTGCTGAGCTTCACCGTACCCAGTTTGGCCGGGTTGCCGCCGGCGGTGGCCAGTGCCACGTCCATGCCAAGGTTCAAGCGCTCGCCGGCCGGAAGGCTCAGCTGAGGATGGCTCATGGTCAGGGAGATCAGGCCGCCAAGGGCATCCTGGGTGCGCGGGAAGCTGCCATCGAGGTACTGCTGCACGTCGCTGGCACCCACCGACAGTTCGCGGCCGGAAATGGAGGGAGCCGCCTGCGCGCCGATCGCAGCGGCGATCAGTACGGTGGAGGCAGCGAGGCGGGTCATCAGGGAACGCAGGCGCATGGCGGTGACCGATGGCAGGGAATGGATGGATCAAAGAGTAGCCGTGCAGGCTGAATCGCGCGTGCATGCGGCTGTAACGGTTCAGTCCAGCATCGGACGCAGTTGCGCCGACTGGATCTGCCAGGCGCTGCCATCGCTGCTGGGTTGCACGCGGTACCAGCCACCGAAGCGGAACGCACCGTTGGCGGTGACCGCGCGGATCTGCACCGGCACTTCAAGCAGCTGCGGTGGCTGCCGATCGTCGCGGGCGAGCGGGGGGTCGCTGTGCAGGCGCAGGGTGCGCAGGTCCTGCAGCTGCCGCAGTGCGGCGTCGTCCGCATGCCGCGGGTCGCTGGGCGGGATCGTCCAGGCGGCATCGCTGGCGGCGCGGTCGCGGTTGAGCAACGCCGCTACGTAGCGGTTGAGCATCGTCGATGGCGGCTCGGCACCGTCGGCGACAGCAGACAGCACCGGCATTTCACTTGCCTGCACTGCTGCGGGATCGGGGCCGGTGCGGGTGTCCGTGGCTGCGGTGGCAGCGACGGGAGCGGACGCTGCCGCGATGTCGCCGGTCGTCTGTGCTGCCGGGCGTGAACAGCCCAGCAGCACCAAGGGTGCGATCAGCAACAGGTTCCTGCGCATGTCTGCCTCCTCCGCGAGGCAACCTGGAGGGCGGCAGTGTAGCGATTGCGCCGGGATCAGCGGGAGGAGGGCAGCTGATCCAGAGCGTCCAGCGCTGGCAGGACCTGGCCGGCGATGGCCGCCAGTGCATGGCCGCCGGTCTCGGCATGGCGCTGCACGATATCGCGCAGCAGCTGGGTGGCGATCACCAGGGTCGCACGCTCGTCGCCGCTGATACCGGCGGTACGCGGGGCCGCCTCCAGCAGGCGCATCAGGTCGCGGCTGGCGCGATGCTCCAGTTCGATGGTGCAGCGCCCTGTGCACTGCAGCCCGTCCTTTTCGATGGGGGTCACCGAGATCCGGTAGCGGGTGGAGGGGCTGGCCATGAGGGTGTGCTCGCCGTAGCTGTGGAGGATGTGCCCACCATAGGCAAGGCCACGGCCTGAGGCGACGGCCGGCGCTGCACGCAGTGTTCCACCCGGTACGTTCCAGCACCTGCCCAAGCCGCGCTCGGCCAGTGGCGACGGGCCTGTACGGGCATTGCCGGGGAGGCGGCAACGCTGTGTTGCGGATTGCCGCAGCGCGACGCATCCATGCATGGCGTGGATCTACCGCCGGGCACGCAAAAAAAAACGGGACGGCCAGAGCCGTCCCGTCGGAATCCACGTTGGGGCGCGCGCTTACAGCGCGGCGTCCTTCAGCTTCTTCAGCGGACGCACCTTCAGCTTGGTGGTGGCCGGCTTGGCGGCGAACCACTGCTCTTCCTTGGTGAACGGGTTGATGCCCTTGCGCTTCGGCTTGGCCGGCACATTGACGGTGGTGATCTTCAGCAGGCCCGGCAGGGTGAAGGAGCCAGCGCCCTTCTTGTGCACCGAGGAGGCGACGGCGCTTTCCAGCGAGGCCAGCACAGCGCGGACGTCCTTGGCGATGACGCCGGAGGCTTCAGCGATGTGTGCAACCAGGCCGGACTTGGTCAGCACTTCCTTGATCGGCTTCGGAGCGGCCGGCTTGGCGGCTGCCTTCGTCGCGACTTTCTTCGCTGCCTTCTTCGGGGCAGCCTTCTTAGCGGTCTTTGCCATGGTTTCCTGTTCCGTGAACGGTTGGTTGTTTGGTCGGCGCCGAACCCCGTCGGCAAGCGCAATGTAGGGCAACTCTTGGGCGCCGCCAATAGCCCGAAGCGCGGAAAGTGCATGTTTTTTCATATCCAGGCCGATTCAGTACATGGTCGGCGGTGGGGGATGGGGGCACGCCAGCGTGTTCGATCGCCGGCGCCCGCCGATCGGTGGGGTGCGCGAAACCACTGAAAACAAGAGGAAAATGCGTTCCGGGCTGGCGAGGAAGTGTCCACGCGCCGGGCTCGGGGACGACGTCCGGCGTGCGGCGGAGCGACGCAGGGCTAACGCGTGGCGTGCCAGGGTAGCCGTTCATCACCGCCACGCAGGAGCAGCACAATGGGAATCTCGCGACACGCCACCGCGCACTGGGAAGGCGATCTGAAGACGGGCAAGGGCCAGTTGAGCACGCCGCAGAGTGGGCTGCTGGAGAAGACCCGCTACGGTTTCAACAGCCGCTTCGGCGACGAAAAGGGCACCAATCCGGAAGAGCTGATCGCCGCCGCGCACGCGGGTTGTTTCACCATGGCGCTGTCGGCCAAGCTCGGCGAAGCAGGCTTCACCCCGACCTCGCTGGACACCGAAGCCAAGGTCGACCTGTCGCTGGAAGGCGGTCCGCAGCTGTCGCAGATCCGCCTGAAGGTCAGGGCGGTGGTGCCCGGCATCGATGCGACGCAGTTCCGTGCCATTGCCGATGACGCCAAGCAGAACTGCCCGGTATCCAAGGCGCTGAGCGCGGTGCCGATCAGCCTGGAAGCCGAACTGGGCTGAGCCGGCGCATCTGTAGAGCCGAGCCCATGCTCGGCTTCTGCAGGTCCCGTGATCTGGCCGAGAAGCAGCCGAGCGTGGGCTCGGCTCTACAGTATCCCTTTACCAATCAAGGGTGCCGGTGATCACCGTCTGCACCTGGCCGCCCGACCAGACCTCGCCGTCCTCGTCGACCCGCAGGGTCAGGCGCGCATCGTGGCCGACTTCGCGGCCCTGGCTGACTTCGAACGGCGCACGGCCACGTGGCAGCGCGTCGCGCAGGTCCAGCCACGCGGCCAGCACTGCATTGGCGGCCCCCGAGGCGGCGTCCTCGAAGCGCCGACCATTGCCGACGAAAGCGCGCACGGCCAGATCGAATCCCTCACTGCCATCGCTGAAGGCATAGGCGAACACGCCCATGCTGTCGGTGGACTCGGCCAGCGCAGCCACCGCGTCCCAGTCAGGGCGCAGCGCGCGTAGCGCTGCTTCATCGGCCACCTGCACCACCCACCAGCTGCGTCCGCCCTGCATGCGCGCCGGCGGCAGCGAGCCCAGTGGCCAGTCCTTCAGTGCTGCCCGCAGGCGCGGATCGGTGGCTTCAGCGGTCTCCGCCAACTGCGCGCGCGGGGTGCGGATGGCGATGCGCTGCTGCGCGCCCTCACCGCTGACGCGTAGCGGCAGGGCGCCGGCAATGCCGTCCTGCACCAGCACGCCATCGATCGGTGTGGCCAGGCCTGCCTGCAGTACCGCATGCGCCGTGCCGACGCTGGGGTGGCCGGCGAACGGCACTTCCTTCTGCGGGCTGAACATACGCAGCCGGTAGCTGGCACCGGCGGCCTGGGGCGGGAACACGAAGGTGGTCTCGGGCAGGCGCGTCCAGCGTGCGATGGCCTGCATGCTGGCGTCGTCCAGGCCTTCGGCATCGAGTACCACGGCCAGCGGGTTGCCAGCGCCGGCGCGCGGGGAGAACACATCCAGCTGCAGGAAACGGCGGGTGGTCATCGGGGCGAAACTCCAGGATCGGGTGGCGCGCAGCTTAACGCGCCGCTGCAGCGCCGAGCCTACGCTCGGCTTTACAGCCAACGGATCTGGCCGTCGATGACCGGCTGCACCTGGCCGCCGATCCACACCGTGCCCTGCGCATCGACCTGTACCTGCACGCGACCATCGCGACCGACTTCGCGGCCCTGGCTGGCCACGTAGCGGCCCTCGCGGCCGGGCAGGGCATTGCGCTGCCGCAGCCAGGCGCCGATCAGTGCATTGGCACTGCCGGTCACGGGATCCTCGGGCACGGCGGACGCATCAGCGGGGCAGAAGGCACGCACCACGCGGGTGTGGCCGGTGCCGGCTTCATCGGCGAAGACGGCCAGGCCTGTAGCGTCGGTGGCGAGGCTCCAGTCTGCCAGCGCGGCCATGTCCGGTGCCAGCTCGCGAACGGCGGCGGCATCGCGCAGTGGCAGCAGCCACCAGCGTGCGCCGTTGTCCCAGAGTTCGGGCACCTGCCCGTCGGCAGCGAGCGCCAACAGCGCGGCGGGCGCTCCGTCTGCCTCCGTGTCCAGTTGCCGTGCCGGCGGGCTGGCCAGCTGGATCTCCAGTGCCTCGGCCGGGCCGCTCACCCGTACTGGCAGCACCCCTGCCGCGCATTGCTGCAGCAGGGCGCCGTCGCGCGGTTGGGCCAGGCCGCAGGTCACCGCCGCCCAGGCGGCGCCGACGCTGGGGTGGCCGGCGAAGGCCAGCTCACGGGTCGGGGTGAAGATGCGGATGTGGTAGTCGGCGCCGGGCGCGGTGGGGCGCAGGAAGAACACCGTCTCGGACAGGTTCAGCCAGGCGGCCAGGGCCTGCATCTGGCTGCTGGAGAGCGCGTCGGCGTCCAGGATGACGCCCAGTGGATTGCCGGTTCCGGGGCGGGGGGCGAAGACATCGAGCTGCAGGTAACGGAGGACGGCCATCTACGGGGATATTGCGCTTAGAATCAAAGGTTCCGCCCCCGAGGGCGGCTTCCCCACATTCTACATAGCCAATCCATGTCAGCTTCCCCCCTTGTCGATCGTTGGATCGTACTGAAGTTCGGCGGCACTTCGGTGTCGCGTCGTCACCGCTGGGACACGATCGGGAAGCTGGCGAAAAAACGCGCGGAAGAGACCGGATCGCGCGTGCTGGTGGTGGTATCGGCGCTGTCCGGGGTCACCAACGAACTGACCGCGATTGCCGACGGCGCGCCGGACAGCGGTGATCGAGTGGCAGCGCTTGTCGAGCGCCATGAGGGCTTCCTGGCCGAACTCGGCCTGGGCCGCGAGGTGTTGGCCGAACGGCTGGCGGCGCTGCAGGGCCTGCTCGACGATGCGCGGGCGGCCACCCGTCCGCTGGATTGGCAGGCCGAAGTGCTGGGCCAGGGCGAGCTGCTGTCCTCCACCCTGGGCGCGGCCTATCTGCGCGCCTCGGGCCTGGACATGGGCTGGATGGACGCCCGCCAGTGGCTGGACGCGATGCCGCCGCAGCCGAACCAGAGCGACTGGTCGCAGCGCCTGTCGGTGAACTGCCAGTGGCGCGCAGACGCGGAGTGGATGCAGCGCTTCCGCGCGCAGCCGACCCGCCTGCTGATCACCCAGGGCTTCATTTCGCGGCATGCCGATGGCGGTACCGCCATCCTTGGCCGTGGTGGCTCGGATACCTCGGCGGCGTACTTCGGTGCGCTGCTCGGCGCCAGCCGGGTGGAGATCTGGACCGATGTGCCGGGCATGTTCAGCGCCAATCCGAAGGACGTGCCGGACGCGCGCCTGCTGACCCGCCTGGACTATTACGAGGCGCAGGAAATCGCCACCACCGGCGCCAAGGTGCTGCACCCGCGCTCGATCAAGCCGTGCCGCGATGCCGGCGTGCCGATGGCCATCCTCGATACCGAGCGCCCGGAACTGCCGGGCACTAGCATCGATGGCAGCGCCGCACCGGTGCCGGGGGTGAAGGCGATCAGCCGCCGCAATGGCATCGTGCTGGTGTCGATGGAAGGCATCGGCATGTGGCAGCAGGTCGGCTTCCTGGCCGATGTGTTCAACCTTTTCAAGAAGCACGGCCTGTCGGTGGACCTGATCGGTTCGGCCGAGACCAACGTCACCGTGTCGCTGGACCCGTCCGAGAACCTGGTCAACACCGATGTGCTGGCCGCGCTGTCGGCCGACCTGTCGCAGATCTGCAAGGTGAAGGTGATCGTGCCGTGCGCGGCGATCACCCTGGTGGGCCGCGGCATGCGGTCGCTGCTGCACAAGCTGTCGGACGTGTGGGCGACCTTCGGCCGCGAGCGCGTACACATGATCTCGCAGTCGTCCAACGACCTGAACCTGACCTTCGTCATCGACGAGGCCGATGCCGATGGCCTGCTGCCGATCCTGCACGCAGAGCTGATCGACAGCGGCGCGATGCCGGTGGAAGAGACCGAAGTGTTCGGCCCGCGCTGGCGCGAGATTGCCGGCACCGTGCGCCCGCGCGGCACGCCGTGGTGGCGCGGCCAGCGTGCGCACCTGCTGCAGCTGGCCGATGCTGGTACGCCGCGCTACGTCTACCACCTGCCGACGGTGCGTGCCCGCGCCCGTGCGCTGGCCGCGATCAAGCCGATCGACCAGCGTTACTACGCGATCAAGGCCAACAGCCACCCGGCCATCCTGCAGCTGCTGGAAGCGGAGGGCTTCGGCCTGGAGTGCGTGTCGCACGGTGAGCTGAAGCATGTGTTCCAGCACCTGCCGGAACTGTCGCCCAAGCGCGTGCTGTTCACCCCCAGCTTCTGCCCGCGCAGCGAGTACGAGGCGGCGTTCGCGCTGGGCGTGACCGTGACCGTCGACAACGTGGAAGCGCTGCAGCGCTGGCCGGACCTGTTCCGCAACCGCGAGCTGTGGCTGCGCGTCGATCTGGGCCGGGGCGAGGGCCACCACGCCAAGGTCCGTACCGGTGGCAAGGAGTCCAAGTTCGGCCTGCCGATCGCCCGCGTCGACGAGTTCGTGCGCGCGGCCACCGAACTGGGCAGCCGCGTGGTGGGCCTGCATGCGCACCTGGGCAGCGGCGTGGAAACCGCGCAGCACTGGCGCCTGATGTGCGATGAGCTGGCCGGTTTCGCTCGCCGCATCGGCAGCGTACAGACCATCGATATCGGGGGCGGCCTGCCGATTCCGTACAGCGACGAAGACGAACCCTTCGACCTGGACGCCTGGGCCGAGGGCCTGGCCGAGGTCAAGGCACTGCACCCGGCATTCCGCCTGGCGATCGAGCCGGGCCGCTACCTGGTGGCCGAATCGGGCGTGCTGCTGACCCATGCCACCCAGGTGGTGGAGAAGGACGGCGTGCGCCGTGTCGGCCTGGACGCCGGCATGAACGCACTGATGCGCCCGGCGCTGTACGACGCCTGGCATGACATCGAGAATCTCAGCCGCCAGGGCGGTTATGCCGAAGCGGCGTTCGATGTGGTCGGGCCGATCTGTGAATCCAGCGATGTGTTCGGCAAGCGCCGCAAGCTGCCGGTGTCCACTGCGCCGGACGACGTGATGCTGATCGCCGATGCCGGTGCCTACGGCTATGTGATGGCCAACACCTACAACCAGCGGATGCTGCCGCGCGAAGACGTGATCGAATGACCACCGCGCGCGCCCTGCACCCGCCCACCGACACGCCCCGCGCCTTCGCGCGGGCCCGTGCCTGACCGGATACACCATGACTGCTTTCGACAAACACCAGGTTTCCCGCTTCCGCTTCGTCCACTGCGACTTCGCAGCGGATACCGGCGTGGCCCGGCTGGTCTACGCCTTCGACGACGGCCCGGAGATGGTGGAAACCATCACCGTGCCGGGCGCCCCGTTCGTGCTGGACGAGGCGCGTGCCGCCGCCGTGCAGCGTGCGCTGCAGCTGCTGCACCTGATCGCCGGCGTCAGCTACTACAAGGCCGGCGTACCGGATACGGTCAGCATCGACAGTTACAGCATCGATGCCGATACCGCCGCACTGGTGGAGACCATTTACCTCAATGGCCTGGGCGAATTCGCCTATCGCAACGGCCTGAACCTGCGCGGCCGCTTCCGGTTGCCGGTGCAGGGCGAGGCCGTGCAGGCGCCGGCGCTGGGCCTGCGGCCGCACGCGCTGGTGGCCATCGGCGGCGGCAAGGATTCGCTGGTCAGCATCGAAGCGCTGCGCCGTGCCGGCGTGGACGAGACGGTGACCTGGATCGGTGGCTCGCAGCTGATCCGCGCCTGCGCCGAGCGCACCGGCCTGCCGACATTGAACCTGGGCCGCACGCTGGCACCGGAACTGTTCGAGTTGAACCGCCAGGGTGCCTGGAACGGCCATATCCCGGTGACGGTGGTGAACTCGGCAATCATGGTGCTGGCCGCCCTGCTGCACGGCGTGGACCAGGTCGTGTTCTCCAACGAGCGTTCGGCCAGCTACGGCAGCCAGATTCCGGGCACCGGCGAAGTGAACCACCAGTGGTCCAAGGGCTGGGCCTGCGAGCAGGCGTTCGGCAGCCATGTGCGGAAGTACGTGGCGGCGGATCTGCAGTACTACTCGCTGCTGCGCCCGATGTCCGAGCTGGCGGTGGCCCGCCAGTTCGCCAAGACCGATTTCTACGACGCGCACTTCTCCAGCTGCAACCGCAATTTCCACATCCTCGGCGAGCGCCCGGTGAACCGCTGGTGCGGCGTCTGCCCGAAGTGCCATTTCGTGTTCCTGGCGCTGGCTCCGTTCATGCCCAAGACGCGCCTGGTGCGCATCTTCGGCCGCAACCTGCTGGACGATGCCGAGCAGGCCGCTGGCTTCGACGCGCTGCTGGAGTTCCAGGACCACAAGCCGTTCGAGTGCGTGGGCGAAGGCCGCGAATCGCGTGCGGCGATGGCGACCCTGGCCCAGCGCCCGGAATGGAAGGAAGACGTGTTGGTGAAGCGCTTCTGCAATGAAATCCAGCCGCAGCTGGATGCCGCCGAACTGGAACTGGCGCCGCTGCTGCAGTTGCAGGGCGAGCACCGCGTTCCGGCTGCGCTGTGGGACCGGGTGCGTGAAGATTTCGAAGCTTGAAGGAAAGCGCGTCGCGCTGTGGGGCTGGGGCCGCGAGGGCCGTGCCGCGTTTGCAGTACTTCGTGAGCGCCTGCCCACGCTGCCGCTGAGCCTGTTCTGCCCGGCGGCCGAAGTCGGGGCCGCACGCATGGAAACACACGGCGCCCTGGACGTGCGTGGCGAGCCTTCCGCTGAAGCGCTGGCCGCGTTCGACGTGGTGATCAAATCGCCCGGCATCAGTCCCTATCAGCCGATCGCGCTGGCGGCGGCAGCGCAGGGCACCACCTTCATCGGCGGCACTGCGCTGTGGTTCGCCGAGCATGCGGCTGACGATGGCATCGTGCACGACACCGTGTGCGTGACCGGCACCAAGGGCAAGAGCACCACCACCGCGCTGGTCGCGCACCTGTTGCGCGCGGCCGGCCACCGCACCGGACTGGTCGGCAACATCGGCCTGCCGCTGCTGGAGGTGCTGGACCCGCAGCCGGCGCCCGAGTACTGGGCCGTCGAGCTGTCCAGCTACCAGACCGGTGAAGTGGCGCGCAGTGGCGCCCACCCGCAGGTGGCAGTGGTGCTGAACCTGTTCCCGGAACACCTGGACTGGCACGGCAGCGAACGGCGTTACATCGAAGACAAGCTGCGGCTGGTGACGGAAGCCGCGCCGCGCATTGCCGTGCTCAATGCGGCCGATCCGCACCTGGCGGCACTGTCGCTGCCCGATAGTGAGGTGGTCTGGTTCAACCAGCCGCAGGGCTGGCATATGCGGGGCGACATCGTGCATCGCGGCGAACAGGCGGTGTTCGATACCCGCAACACGCCGCTGCCGGGACGCCACAACCGCGGCAATCTGTGCGCGGTGCTGGCTGCACTGGAAGCGCTGGGCCTGGATGCCGTGGCGCTGGCACCGTCAGTGCAGGATTTCCGCCCGCTGCCGAACCGCCTGCAGCGCATCGGCGTGGCCGATGGCCTGACCTACGTCAATGATTCGATCAGCACCACGCCGCATGCCAGCCTGGCCGCGCTGGAGTGCTTTGCTGGGCAGCGCATCGCGCTGCTGGTGGGCGGGCACGACCGTGGCCTGGATTGGACCGACTTCATGCAGCACATGGCGCACGATGTGCCGCCGGTGGAGATCGTGACCATGGGCAGCAACGGCCCGCGCATCCACGCGATGCTGCAGCCGCTGGCCGATGCCGGCCGCTTTGGCCTGCACGCTGCGGGCGATCTCGCCGAGGCGATGGCGTTGGCGCGCACGGCGCTGGGCGCACAGGGCGGGGTGGTGCTGCTGTCGCCGGGTGCGCCGAGCTTCGGGGCCTACCGCGATTACGTGGCGCGCGGACGCCATTTCGCCGAACTGGCCGGGTTCGATCCGGACATCATCAGCGCGATTCCGGGGTTGGGCATCGCCTGACCGGCGGGATCGGGGTCGGATCCCTTTCCGCGGGAAAGGGTTCTGACCCCATCGTGCATTTATCATGCAGGCATCCCCGGACGGACCCGGATAGCCGCATGTGCACCTTCATTACCCTTTTCCTGCCCGCATCCTTATCGCACGTTGAAGCCGCCGCGATCATGCAGCGCAGTGGCCGGTGCCTGTTTGCGCAGGATTCGCCCAGCCTGCAGTCAGCGGTCGGGCCCGGTTGGCAGCCGTGGTTGAGTGCCGTGCACTGCGATTGCGGCACGTCGCTGGCCTCGGCGCAGGCGGTTCGTGAGTGGAACGGCGATGCCGAACGCTGGCGCAGGAAGGGCTGGAGCGAAGCGAAGATCGCACGCGCGTTGGCGGCGCAGTTGGCGCGGCATGAACAGGATCAGCAGGCACGCCGCGATGAAGCCCTGGATGATGCCGGCCAGTGGTTGCAGCGTATCGACGCGCTCTTGCAGGCTGGGGCCGCGCGCATCGGCCTGCTGGTGCGCGACTATGACGGTTCGGTGGGTGCCCGGCAGCCGAAGCCGCCGAAACGGCGCTGGTCGCGGGATCAGCTGGCCGCAGCGGACCTGCTGGCGTTCGAGCCGGGCACGTTGCATTGGATCGAGCGTGGGTGAGGTCGTCATCCACGCATGGCGTGAATCTACTGTAGAGCCGAGCCCATGCTCGGCTGGGTTTCAATCCTCGTCCTGGTCGATGAACGCATAATCGC
The DNA here is from genome assembly GCF_001807895.1 of Stenotrophomonas sp. HMSC10F07. Classification (NCBI taxonomy): domain Bacteria; kingdom Pseudomonadati; phylum Pseudomonadota; class Gammaproteobacteria; order Lysobacterales; family Lysobacteraceae; genus Stenotrophomonas; species Stenotrophomonas sp. HMSC10F07. The sequence continues at coordinate 1,665 of NZ_KV791375.1, read as the reverse complement.
GATCAATCATCTGTTGCAGGTACGCGTCGAAGCTGGGGGCGATCACTGCGTAGCTGTCCGGATCGTGCAGGTAGCGCACCACCTGGCCGACCGTACCACCCGGTGCCGGATCGAAATCCAGGTACAGCATCGAGGTGCCGCCGTTGTTCATGCAGTGCGAGAAGCACAGGCGCCTGCTCATCGGCAGATCACCGTCGATGCCCTCACCGAGGATCTCCGGCTCCTCATCCAGCCACTCTTCGTAGATGGAACGGATGCTGTCGTCCCACTGCTGCTGGTCCTCGAAGATCTGCGCGACCGAGCGCAGGTAGTACGGGTAGCCACCGTCCTCCACGTCCGAGCCCAGCATCAGTACGCAGACCTTGCCGCCGGGGTACTCCCGGTAGTGGGTGCCATCCACGCGCGATAGAAGTTCCACCAGGCTGCCCGGCACCTGCGGCCACTGCACACGCAGGCGCTGCAGGTCCTCGGCGCTGGCGCCCTGGACATGTGCCCACTGCGGGGCATCCTCGGCAGGCAAACGCGGGATCAGGCCAGACAGAAAGCGATCAACAAGATTCATGCAAAAAAAGGGGACGGAGGGGATTAAGTCGTATCCAACCACACCTGCGTCACGCCGCCAATGCAGAATGCGACGCGGGAGGGGCGAATACGGCTTAATCCCCTCCGTCCCCTTTTTCTTGTGGAGCAGGCGCATGAATCGTTGGCGATGCGGTGTGGCGATGATGCTGGGGCTGGCGACGATGCCGGCCTGGGCGGCGATGAAGACGCAGCCGGTGGAGTGGAAGCACCAGGGCACGACCTTCAGTGGCGTGCTGGTCTATGACGATGGTGGGCACGACAAGCGCCCGGGCCTGGTGATGGTGCCGAACTGGAAGGGTGTGAACGAGTCGGCCATCGAGAAGGCCAAGCAGCTGGCCGGTGATGACTACGTGGTGCTGGTGGCCGATGTCTATGGCAAGGGCGTGCGGCCGAAGAGTGATGCGGAGGCGGGGCCGGTGGCCAGCAAGCTGCGCAATGACCGGCCGCTGCTTCGTGCGCGTGCACTGGAAGCGGTGAACGTGCTCAAGGCGCAGGCCGGCAAGGTGCCGCTGGATGCCAGCCGGATCGGTGCGGTCGGTTTCTGTTTCGGTGGCACCACGGTGCTGGAGCTGGCCCGCGCCGGTGCGCCGCTGGCCGCTGTGGTCAGCCTGCACGGTGGGTTGGGTTCGCCCTTGCCGGCGCAGGCCGGTGGCACCCATCCGTCCGTGCTGGTGCTCAATGGGGCCGATGACAAGAGCGTGACCGCCGAGGACATCGCCGCTTTCCAGAAGGAAATGGACGCGGCCAAGGTCGATTGGGAGTTCACCAACTACAGCGGTGCCGTGCACTGCTTCGCCGAGCGCGACGCCAACAGCCCGCCGGGGTGCCAGTACAACGAGCGGGCGGCAAAGCGCGCGTGGAAGGCGCTGGATGAGTTCTTCGAGGAGCGGTTCGAGAAGCGTTGAGCCGTGTAGTGGTAGTGCGGGCCGCTGGCCGGCAACCTCATGATGCTGCGGACGTCATCGGAAATGCCGGCCTGCGGCCGGCACTACCGATGCTTCAGTGCCGACCAACGGTCGGCACCTACCGATGCTTCAATGCCGGCCAGCGGCCGGCACTACCAGATGTGGTCAATGCGACCGT